>NZ_JBMNDS010000085.1:0-45435 GCF_052543295.1 Streptomyces sp. SAS_270 | reverse complement strand
GAACTCCGGCGAGTACTTGCTGGGTGGCGCCACTTCTTCCTCGTTTCCTGTTCAGGACAACCCTATTGGATCCCTGTCCGGAAACTTCGTGGCCCCTCAGAGCCACGTCACTCATGGCCGCCCCCACTCTGCCCGGGGGTTTTCCCCCGGGCTGGGACTGCCCACAGAGTTGCTGCTGCGGGTAGGAGCTGCCGCAGACCGACGGGCCGCGGATCCAGGGAGGACAGGCGCCGTGGAAGCCGTCAGCTGCCGATGGTCTTCCAGAAGCCACACTGGTGTTCCTGGGCGAGATCGGCCGGTTCCGTCTTCCCCGGTTGCAGCGACTGGACGTGCCGCCCGGTTCCGAAGCGGGGCCAGGGCGCCGCGCCGTGGCCGTTCGGGTCGCCCGTGTAGGCGAACTGGGCCCAGTAGCGCACCATCGTGTCCGCGAGTTGGTGCTGAGCGGGTGTGGCCGGACCGGGGAGCTGCTCGTCGGCGAAGAGATACTGCAGTTCACTGCCGTGGAACGCTCCGGTGGGGAAATTGGGTTTCTTGAGGGTGCTGAACCAGGGAGCTTCGTCGTCGTCGAACTCGTAGGCGTAGGTCGGCACTTGCCGGTCCAGGGCCTGGTGCCGGTCGAGGACCGTGCACCCCCAGGCCCAGTCGCTGATGACGGCGGACAGCGCCTCGCCAGGGGAGTGGAAGCGGTCGGTGGGGTAGCGGGCCAGGACGCGGGCCGCGTCGGTCGGGGTGAAGAGTGTCCGGATCTGTTGCCGGTAGCCGGTGTCGGTCGTCGTCTGGCCGGTCACGGCTTCGATGGCCGCGGTGAACAGACGATGTTCGTCCCGGGTGGTTCCCTGGATGACGGGGACCCGGTTGAAGTGGCCGGTGGCGAAGGCCTGTTCGGGGCTCACGGGCAGTATGCCGGCGCCGACCGTGGGTCCGGATCCGAGTCCGTAGTCGGACCACTTGAGGAGTTCCTCCACGGGTTCGGCGCGCAGACAGGCCGCTGCTGTCCGGAGGTCGGAGCAGCCGACCTGGGCCGCTACGTCAAGCCCGTGCTGCTCGCGCTCCGCGCGCGGCAGCGGGAACCAGGTCGCCGGACCCGGTGACCATTTGCGTCCCGTGCACTGGGCGCTTTGCAGGATCGCCTTGTGGAAGAGGCCCGCTGACCCCGGCGCCACGAGATGCGCGCAGACGCTGGTGCCGCCGGCCGACTCGCCGAAGAGCGTGACGTTCGCCGGGTCGCCGCCGAATGCCGCCGCGTTGCGCCTCACCCACCGCAGCGCGGCCTGCTGGTCCTCCAGGCCGAAGTTGCCCGACAGGTGCTTGGCCAGCGTGGTCGAGCGCGGGATGGTCGAGGAATCCGAAGACACCGAGCCGGTAGTTGAAGCTGACGACGATCACCTTGCCCCTGCCGGCCAGGCGCTGTGTGTCGTAGAGGCTCCCGGCGCCGTTGATGAAGCCGTTGCCGTGGACCCACACCATCACCGGCAGATTGCGGGCGCTGCTGCGCAGAGGCGTGGTGACGTTCAGATAGAGGCAGTCCTCGCTGCTGCTCGGCTGGTCGATGAGCCCTGCTGCCTGTGCACACCGGTTGCCGGGTTCGGTCGCGGTCCGTACGCCTGGCCAGGACACGGCCGGCTGGGGCGATGCCCACCGCAGTTGTCCGACCGGCGGGGCGGCGTAGGGGATCCCCTGGAACATCCGGGTGTCCGTGCCGAAGCGGCCTTCGACCAATCCGGCGTCCGTCCTGACCACGGTGGCAGGACCGCCTTGGTCACCCTCGGCGTGATGTGCTGCCTGCGAGGATCCGGCTGCGCCGCTGATCATGGCGCCGCAGAGCACAGCGGTCAGCAGGGCCCGTAGCCGCGGCCGCGCCGTGACCTGCGACCTGCGCTGCCCTGGTGAGAGGTCCGGGCCTAAGGGATTCACGGGCGTTCACATCCTCAAACAGTTCGTGTGGGGTCCACGCTAATATAAAGTGTGAGGCACCCACAAAGTCAATGCCGTGTGGACGAGACATGGAGATGAGCCCGATGCCGACTAGTGACGAAGAGCGGCTGCCACCTGGCCTCGCCCTGGCCTGGGGGCTGACCAGCAAGACGGGGCGACTGGGCCGGAAGCCGTCGCAGAGCGTCGAGGCAATCGTCGACGCAGCTGTCGGGCTCGCCGACGAGGAAGGCTTCGCGTCCCTGTCCATGCCGAACATCGCCAGACGGGTCGGGCTCACCGCCAACGCGATCTACCGGTACGTCAGCTCGCGGGACGAACTGCTGGTGCTCGCCGCCGAGACCGCTTGGGGCCCGGCGCCGGACCTGGAAACCGGCACGGACCAGTGGCGAGCCGCGGCCGCCAGGTGGACCAGGGCAATGATCGAGCGATGCGACATCCATCCGTGGCTGCCCGACCTGCCCATCCGAGGGGCGCCCGCGACCCCGAACCTGCTGCGCTGGACAGAAGTGCTGCTCAAAGCACTCACCGGCGCCGGGCTGAGCTCTGCCGAATCGCTAGGGTGCGCGCTGCTGCTCGACGGCTACGCGCGGCGCATCGCCAGTGCCCGCCGCGACGTACGCAACAGCAGTGCGGCGCCGGTTCAGTCGGCCGCCGTGACACGGTTCCTTCAACCGCTCCTGCATGAGCACGGATATCCGATTCTGGCGTCCATGATGACGCACAACGAATACGACGACGCCATCGGCGACGACGACGTGGACTTCGGCCTGACCCGGATCCTGGACGGAATCGAGGTCCTGATCGCTCAACGAACGAAGGCCCGCTGAACTGCGCCTCAACGAGCGGGAAATCACAGCTATGGCAGCCGAAACCACGGAGGGGCTGTCGTGTTGCCGGCACGGCCCGGTTCAGCCGGGAAAACCCATGATCAGGCTGCCGCCCACTCGAGCCCGAGCGCGGCCAGCGCATGGAGCTTGTCGGCGGTGAGCTTGGCACGGCGGCTCTTGCTGTTCGACAGGAACACTCCGAGCTTCACAGGGTGTTCCTGGCCGTCAACCACGATCGTCTCGACGTGTCCCCTGGGGACGGTGACGGTACCGGTGCGGGTCTTGTACTGCGCCAGGGCCGCCACGCCCTTCTCGAAGGTGCCGGAGGCCGCCTTGGCGGGCGCCTCCTGCTCCGAGGGAAGCGGCGTGATCCTGATGCCGGCTCATGGTGTGCAGAAGCGCGGCCTGGAGCGTCCCGAGCCGCTGACCGCGCACTTCCTCGCTGCGCCGCTCCTCGCCCATCAGCAGCTCGGGCGTGACGACCGGGCCCTTGAGCTCCAGCACGATGATCTGGTAGCGCGCCAGCAGACCGCGCGAGACCGCCGACGCGAGGCTGAGCTTGTACAACACGGGCCCGAACACGGCCTCGTCATCCATGGACGCCGCCATCTCCTGCGCCAGCGCCACCCGCACCCCCTCAGCAACCTCCCAGTTCGGCCGCTCCTGCCAAATCCGCGGCGTCGCCGTCATGTACAACCGCCGGTACGCCGGGATGACCGTCTGATCGTGGACGTCCGCCCACGCTTTACCCATCGAACCCGACGTCCGGTGCGCCTCATCGACCACCGCGAGGTCCACCGGAGCCAACTGCTGCCCGTACGTGCCTTCGAAGGCCTCAGCCAGCACACCCAGGCTGGCGTACGTCGCGTAGATGGTGACCGGCCCTTGGCCGTGCCACAGCGCCAACTGCACCGGGTTAGTCGTGCAGCGCACCTTCAGACTCCACAGCTCCGGATCGTCCTGCAGTGAACACACCGCAACCGCCGGCCCCTTGTGCCCGGCCTCGTGCCACGCTTTCACCGTCTGCGCCAGCAGATCCAGCGTCGGCACCAGCACCAGGACGCGCCCCCTGGGCACCAGCCGCTTCGCCGCCGCGGCCGCCATGAGCGTCTTCCCCGTCCCGCACGCGGCGTGCACCTGCCCGCGCAGCCCATGAAGAGGGATACCGCCCGGCGGGACATCGAGACCGCGCACGATGGCGGCAACGGCCTCGATCTGGTGGTCACGCAACTTCACTGTCATGCCGCCATGGTCTCCTCATTGTGGAATGCGGCGCTTCGTCAGAAGAGAAGTCCAGCGCATGGTCGACGTAGGAGCGGCCGGTGCCGGGGCTGATGCCGGGCGCCGCGGCAGGGATAGCCAGAGTGCCGCTCGCCGGGCGGGCCGTGCATCCCGCTATCGAACGTCGACGTAGTCGCCCGCCGTCGTGAGGGGGGCCGTCGTCGAGGTGCCCGCGAAGGAGTAGCGCCAGTAGCCGTCTGTGGAGGCGGCGACCGTCGTCCTCAGCGTGCCGGACGCGTCGGTGTGCACGGACTTGACAGTGTTGTATGTGCTCGTCCCCGCTTTGCGGAACTGCAGCTTGACCGGCTGGCCGGCGTATCCGTGGTACGCGAGTTCGTCGTACCACCAGGCACGCGAGAGCTTCCCGGCGACCGTGATCGTCCTGCCCTTCGTCACCGGCTCCGGGGACGCGTTCACGGTCAGCTTCGACGCTCGCAGTACACGCAGGGCCGGATCGGGAGTCAGTGTCGTGTACGAGCTGGGGCCGGCGTATGCCTGGGCATAGACGTGCCAGGTTCCGGCGTCGGAATTTTTGATCAGGGTCGGATTGCCGTTGATGAGGAGGCTGCACTTCCAGGTGTGACCGCTCACTCGGGAGCAGGACGCCTGGTTCTTGGTCGCGCGGAGGACGGCGTCGAACTCGTCGTCGTTCATGTCGGTGCCGCCGTGGAACAGCGTCACCGAGCCGTTGGTGATCGTGGCTGCGTCGCTCGCGGTGACCGTGGCGGTGATCAGTTTGGTGGAGGTGCCGATCACCACGTCCTTTCCGCCATTGACGGTGACATCGAGGATGACCGGCGGCGCGCCGTCCGCATGAGCGACCGGCACACCGACAGCGGTGACTGCCAGGGCGCCGATCGTGGCACCGAGGACGGATATGCGCATGGCTTCCTCACAGGTCGAGTTACGACGGAACCCGCGTCGCTCCGGGGTGGGCGCATCGTATGCGCCCGGTCGTCACAACTGCCGCCCGGGGTACGACGACCGCGGTCCTTTGCACCCTCCCGTAAGGGGCGCCAACATGTCTGCGCCGTAGGTCACGTAGACCGCGCCGCCGGGCGCGCCGCGGCCGTCCAGGCGCCGCCGTCGTAGACGCGATCCGCACTGAAGCTGGGGCCCGGCCTCACCGATGCCGGTTGGGCCTGGACTGAGGACCTTGTCGCACCACGATCCGGCGGGGATCATGACCGCGTGCAGCACCAAGAGGAACTCCACGAGCTACTCGCACGCGCCGGACTCACGGTCGTCGAGGAGGTGTGCCCGGGCAGCCTGTTCCCGCCGGAGGCCGGCTGGCGGATCGCGCGGGGGATCGCGGCGCCGGACGGCGTGGTCCGGGAAGGGCTCGATGCCGCGTGGTGGCGCCGTCTTTGCGATGTCGACGGCGAGTTCCTGGTGGCCGTCCTCAGGCACCGGATCGGCGGCAACGACTCCTGGTGGACCCGGGTCCGGCATGCCGGTAGCAGCGTGCCGGAGTTGACCGGCGACCCCGGGTTCGTGGCGCTCTCCCTCGACGGGCAGGTGCTGCTGGCGGAGGTGCCCGACGTGGGCGGGCCTCGGGTGACGGCCCTCGACCGACTGCCGCAGCGGCTGGACGAGGCCGCCGCGGCCGCCGGGCGCGAGACGGAGGTCGAGCGCGCCGAGGTATGGGCGGCGGTGCCCGGCCGACGTGCGTGGCCTCTGCACTGGGCGGAGGGCATCGGGTTCAATTCGACCGCGACGGACGAACTGCTGATCCGGCTGCTGGATGTGGAGGACGGCTTCCTGCACGGATGCGACCGGCCCGCCGTCCTCGACGCCGCCCTGGCACACCCCGATCCGCGGGTGCGGTCAAGGCCCGCCGACACCTTCCGGCCCAAGCTCACGTCCGACCAGTGGGTACACCTGGTCCGCGCCGAGCCGTCGCCCAACCGGCGCGTGCTCTGGGCGGAGCGCGCCTGCCTCTGGGGCGCCGAACTCCCCGAGGCTCTGTACGACGACCTCCTCGCCGGCCCGTCCCGCGCGCAAGCCGCCGAACTCCCGGGGCTCCCCGCACAGCAACTCCCTGCCCTCGCGGCCGACACCGATCCCCGTGTGCGGGCGGCGGCCTGTGCCCGGTGGGAAGACCTCGCTGCGCCGCTGCGGGAGCGGCTGCTCGCCGACACCGACTACGCGGTGCGAACGGCTGCGCTGCTCGCCCACCACACCGGCGTACCCATGCCTCGCGAGGTTTTCGCCGCGCTGCCGGACCCACGGCGAGCCCTGGAACGGTGCCGGCTCACGCCCGGGCTGGAGGCGGAGCTGGTCCGGGACGGGGACGCGGAGGTACGTCGGGCGCTGGCCGCCAACCCGGGCCTGGGCCGGCCTGGCGTCGCCGCGCTGGCGGAGGACCCGCAGGACGACATCCGCTCCGCGGTGGCGCTGCGCCCCGACCTTACCGAGGAGCAACGTGCCACGGTTCGCCATGACTTCGACCCGACGTCGATGTCGCACACCGTGCCCTGGGTCGAGGCCCTGCACGGCGACGCCGACGCAATGCGCCGTCTCGCCGCGTCGTCCCACCCGCTGATCCGCCGCAGTGTTGCTCGAGCCCGGCACCTCCCGCCGGATGTTGTGGCGCGCCTGTCGCGGGACGGGGACCGGGTGGTCCGTCTGTTCCTCGCCGAATCGTGTGAGGACGCGCCGGCCGACCTGCTGCTGGAAGTCTGGCGCTGGTGGGACGGCAGCTTCAGCCACCCCGACCGGCCCCGCAGCCATCCCAACTTCCCCCGTGCGGGCCTGCTGCGCTACGCCGCCGACCCCAGCGGGCGAATGCGCCGCCTGGCCCTGGACGATCCGGAGTCGACACCGGCCGACGTCGCACGCCTGGCCCGGGATCCCGAAGCCGAGGTGCGTCGCCGCGCGGCTGAGGACCCCCGGCTGTCACCGGCCGACGCGATGCGGCTGCTGAACGACCCGCAGGCCCACGTCCGCGACACCGCGGTGCGCAATCCGCGGCTGCCGGCCCGCGTCCTGGCCGGGCTGTTGCACGACCGCGACACGGCATGCGCAGCGGTCACCAACCCGGCGATCCCACTCCCCGTCCTGCACCGCATCCTGTCCGCGGCCGAAGCGGCCATGGCAGCGCCGCGCTGAACACCGACACCCCGCACTGAGGCCGTGGCGGTCCGATGCCGAACTCCGGCACGCCGCAGTGGACCCCTGCCACCCAGCGGCGGTCCAACGGGTGATGTCGCGGCGCCGTGTGTCCTGTACCGCAGAGACCCGCGTCCGCCGAGCGGCATCACGCGAAGATCACGAGGAAACCCCTCGCGCCAAACATCTTCGAATGAGGTCGGTGGTAGAGACGCCCGCCGTGTACTCCACAAGCTGCAACTTCCCCGCAGCGGCCACCGGCCCGAAGACCTCATCGATGGCATCTGGCGAGATGTCGTCCCCGTGCACGACCACCGCGATGTCGTGTTCGTCCAGGAACTCAGTCGTCACGCGTTCCGGAGCGTTCGGTATCACTGCATCGACGTATCGGCATGCCTCGATCACCGTGACCCGCTCGGCCAGGGTCATGATGGGTCGTCGCTTGTACTCGGTCACGACCTCGTCCGAGAGCACGCCGACGATCAGCCGTTCTCCGAAGGTGCGCGCGGCCTTGAGGAGCGCCACGTGTCCCGGGTGGAAGAGATCACCCACCATGTCGACGTAGACATTCGTCTGGTTGCTCGTCTCAGCATGGTCGGCCACGGCTGTTGTTCCTCTCCGCATCGTCCGGCTGGCCAACGGCGAGATGTAAACCCTGTCCGCAACTTCCGCTCGCCCGCCCACCCTGGCAGCAGAGCAGGGTCGGAGACAGGGGCGGCGAGCATTGGTTCCGGCAGTGTCCACGTCACAGCCCCATGCGTCCCACTCAGCCAGCCCGTCGGCAAACCGAGTGCTCGGCATCAGCGGCGTCGCGCCGTCCGCGTCTGCCTCGGATCCAGTGTCGTTACGGGGTCTGCCGTCGCGGTCGCCCACCGTCGGCAACGGATCTCACCGAACCGGTGGTGCCGCCGGTACGGGATCAGGCCGCGACGAGTTCCCGCTCGCGGTCCGGCGTTTTGACCTGGGGCTTCTTGTTCGGCAGCGAGAGCCGGAAGACCTTGTGCCACGCGGAGAACACCTGCTTGGGCAGCGGTCCGGTGACGTACTCCAGCTCGTACTTCTCGAACAACGCGCGCACCTTCACCGCGACCTCGGCGTACCGGTTGCTCGGCAGGTCCGGGAACAGGTGGTGCTCGATCTGGTGCGACAGGTTGCCGGTCATGAAGTGCATGGCCTTGCTGCCGCTGATGTTCGCCGAGCCCATCATCTGGCGCAGGTACCACTGGCCGCGCGTCTCGCCCTTGATCGACCTGCGCTCGAAGACCTGTACGCCCTCGGGGAAGTGCCCGCACATGATGACCGAGTGGGTCCAGATGTTGCGGACCAGGTTCGCGGTGAACGTGGCGGCGAGGGTGGGGAGGAACGACGGGCCCGACAGCAGGGGGTGGATCACGTAGTCCTTGAGGACCTGCTTGCGGATCTTGCGGCCCACGGCCCTGGCCCGCGCGCGAAACTCCGGGCTGTTGCGGCGGCGCTTGTGCAGGTTCTTGCCGAGCTCCAGGTCGTACGCCGCGATGCCGTACTCGAAGAAGCAGGCGTTGAGGAAGTTCCACAATGGCTGGCCGAGGTGGAACGGGTGCCACTTCTGGTCCTCGTCGACGCGCATGATGCCGTAGCCGAGGTCGTTGTCCTTGCCGATCACGTTGGTGTACGTGTGGTGCAGCTCGTTGTGCGAGTGCTTCCACTGCTCGGACGGCGAGACGTGATCCCACTCCCAGGTGGTGGAGTGGATCTTCGGGTCCCGCATCCAGTCCCACTGGCCGTGCAGGATGTTGTGGCCGATCTCCATGTTGTCCATGATCTTTGCCACGGACAGACCGGCGGTGCCGATCAGCCACGCGGGCGGGAAGATCGAGAACAGGAGCACGCCCCTGCTGACCAGCTCGAGCCTGCGCTGCGCCGAGATGACCTTGCGGATGTAGGCAGCGTCCTTCTCGCCGCGGGCGGCGATCACCTCGTCGCGGATCGCGTCCAGCTCGCGGCCGAGCTCCTCGATCTGCTCCGCGGTCAGGTGGGCGGTGGGGTCGATGGCGGTCAAGGTGCTCCTACCGTTCGATGTCGCAGGGGCCCGCCGCGGCGGACACGCAGGTCTGGATGAGGACGCCCGGCTCGGCCTCGGTGATCTCGCCGGTGCGCAGGTCGCGAACGGCGCCCGCCTTGAGCGGCGTGACGCAGCCGAAGCAGATGCCCATGCGGCACCCGGACGGCATGAGCACGCCGGCCTCCTCGCCGACGTCCAGCAACGGCGTGGCGCCGTCCGCGTCGACGGTCTTGCCGGTGGTGCTGAACGTGACCTCGCCACCGTCGCCGGTGACGACGATGCTGGGGCGGAAGCGTTCGGTGTGCAGGCGCTCTTGGACGCCGTGCTCGGTCCAGTGCTCTTCGGCGGCGTCGAGCAGGCCCGCGGGCCCGCAGGCCCAGGTCTCGCGCTCGGCCCAGTCGGGCACGAGTTCGTCGAGACGGGCGATGTCGAGCATGCCGTCTGTGGCGGTGTGCAACTCGGTCAGACGCAGCTTCTTGTCCGCGACCAGGTCGTGCAGTTCGTTGCGGAAGATCACGTCGTGTGGCTGTGGCGCGCAGTGGACCATGACGACGTCGTCGAACTCGGTGTCGCGCAGCATGCCCATCACGGGCGTGATGCCGCTGCCGGCCGTCAGGTAGAGCACCTTGGCGGGCTTGGCCTGCGGCAGCACGAAGTCGCCGGTCGCCTGGTCGAGCTGGATCAGCGTGCCCGGTTTCGCCCTGCGGACCAGGTGGTTGCTGACCTTGCCGTCCGGGATCGCCTTCACGGTGATCGTGACGCGGCCGTCCGGGCGGTTTGTCGGCGAGGTGACCGAGTAGGCACGCCACAGGCGCACCCCGTCGACGTCGACCCCGATCCGCACGTACTGACCGGCCGTGTGGCCGCGCCAGCCCCGTCCCGGCCTGATCACGATGGTCGCGGCGTCACCCGTCTCGGGGTGCACGGCCTCGATGCGCCCCCGCAGGTCAGCGCCCGCACGCAGCGGGCTGACCAGGTCGAGGTAATCCGACGGCAGCAGCGGCGTCGTGACCATCTCCAGCAGTTTCCACGCCCTACTGCGGAGGGCTGCACTCGTCATGGCTCCAGCTTGCTGCGCCTCAAGGCGTAAAGTCCTGACCGCAGGACGTAAATCTGGTCGACTGAATTGTTCGTAGGGAACAAAAGATGAGCCATGCAATCCGCAAGGCCACCGAGCTGGCCCTGGATGAGACGACGGTCACCGTGCTGCGGGCCGCGCTGAGGACCACCGCCGACGAAATCGTTCAGGCGATCATCGACGAGGTCCCTCCCTACGCCAACGCCCTTTCGGGCCGCATGGGCGCCACCATCCGACGAGCCGTCCGCACCGCCCTGGGGCACTACCTGGATCTCGCGAGCGGGAATGTCACGGGCGCCGACGCCGGTGACGCGGCTTACGAGCTGGGCCGCGGCGAAGTGCGCGACGGCCGTTCGATGGACGCCCTGCTCAGCGCCTACCGTGTCGGCGCCCGCGTGGCCTGGCGATGCCTGGCAGCGGGTGCCGTACCCGCCGGTCTGCCCGCCGCCGAGGTCGCCAAGTTCGCCGAGCTGACCTTCGCCTACATCGACGAGCTCTCTGCCGCGAGCGCCGCGGGCCACGCCGACGAACTGGCAGCTCGGGGCCGGGCTCATGAACGCCACCTGGAGCACCTGGCCCGCGACCTCCTCACCGGCGCGAGCCCGGACGTGCTGCTGGCCTCTGCTCAACGGGCCGGGTGGCAGCCTCCGGTTTCGCTGACCGCGGTCCTGCTGCCCGCCGCCCAGGCCCGGCCTGCGTACCGCACCCTCGACCCGAGCACCCTCGTCCTCGACGATCTGCCGGACGCCCTTGGCGTGCTGCTCGTCCCCGATGCCGACCGATCACATCTCCTGCGGCGGCTGACCGACCGCACCGCCGTGGTCGGGCCCGCCCGGCCATGGACTCGTGCGTCCGCCTCCTACGCACGAGCCGTACGCGCGCGCTCCCTCTCCTCTGATATCCGCGACACCGAGGACCACCTGCCCGAGCTGGTGCTGAGCGCCGACGTGGAGGCGTTCGCGGACCTGCGTGCCCGAGCCCTCGCACCATTGCGGACCCTGCCTGACGCGACCGCGCGGCGGCTGGAGGAGACGTTGCGGGCGTGGCTGCTGCACCAGGGCAGGCGGGAGGAGGTGGCGGCGGCGTTGTTCGTCCATCCCCAGACCGTCCGGTACCGGATGTCGCAGCTGCGGGAGCTGTTCCCGGATCTCGCATCGCCGCACCGGGTCCTTGAACTGACGCTGGCGGTCGGTCTTCGGGGCAACTGACGCGTTCTTCGACCATCCGCGAGCGGTCCAGCTGTCCATGCCTCGTGCTCGGTGCCGTCAGCTGGCTCATGCGGCCCGGGGAAGAGCAGTAATAGCCGGGTGAGACTGGGGGCGTGGTGGCCGCAGAGGTGATGTAGCGGTGTGCGGCGGCGGTCCCGGTGCCGAACCCCGCGGCGAGCTGAGCGTACGAGCGACCTTACGCAAGTGGGCGCACGTGAGCAGGGTTTGCCGGCCTGCCTTCAAGCGTCACCCTCGGGTACCGAACTCCCTGCGGTGGTGGCGCAGTTCGGCGGACAGGAAGCGCAAGGCAGAGCTGGGCAGAGCTGGGCACGTCGGTGCTCGGACGGTGGAGAAGCATACGAAGCCTCTGGTGGAGACGGATTTCTTGGTGGAACACCCGTCTACCAGGGGCTTCACCGGTCTGTCAGCCCAACTCCCTAGGCGCTGTTTCTCGGATCTCCTTACGCGAGCAAGGTGTTGGGGTCAGGCTGGATGAATGGGACGCGGTGACCTGACGAACACGGAGTGGGATCGGCTGGAGTCGTTCTTACCGCGTGGTGGTGCTCGTGGTGGCCGGTGGAGTGATCACCGGCGGGTGATCAACGGGGTGTTGTACCGGGTGCGGACCGGTGTGCAGTGGCGGGACCTACCGGAGAGGTTCGGGCCGTGGGAGACGGTCTATAAGCGTCATCGCCGCTGGTCAGCGGATGGGACCTGGAAGATGCTGCTGTCGAAGGTCCAAGCCGCCGAGGACGCCGCCGGCCGGATCGACTGGGACGTGTCGGTGGACTCCACAGCGGTGCGAGCTCACCAGCACGCCGCCGGCGCGAGGAAGGCACCGCCTGCCGCGGTTGCTCAAACGGGGGCCCGTCAAGGGACGAACCATGCCGATCCGGTACTTCGGAAACTGGCCGTCCGACTGGAGGAGGTGGTCAGATCGGCGAATGCCTGGGACGCTCCCGCGGCGGCTTCACCACCAAAATCCATCTCGCCGCCGAAGGGCGATGCCGGCCACTCGCCCTCGTCCTGACACCCGGACACTACGGCGACGGCCCCCAGCTCGAGCGCGTACTGGAACAGGTGTCCGTGCCTCGCAGCGGAGTCGGACGGCCACGCACCCGCCCCGACCATGTCCTGGCGGACAAGGCCTACACGTCCCGAAGCAACCGCCGTTACCTGCGACGACGTGGAATCCGGCACACCATCCCCGAACGCCTCGACCAGCAACAGCACCGCCGCAACCGCGGTTACCGAGGCGGTCGGCCTACCGCTTTCGACAGCGAGCGCTACAAGAAACGAAACACCGTCGAACGCGCCATCAACAGGCTGAAGGGCTTCCGAGCCGTCGCCACCCGCTACGAGAAACGCGCCTACATCTACCTCGGCACCATCACTTTCGCAGCCCTCATGATCTGGCTCCGCACATGATCCGAGAAACAGCGCCTAGTGGTCGTTGCAACGCCCGATGTCAGGGTCGGGTCGTGGGCTTCGTTTCCCGGTCTGAGGCGGGATCCGGCCATGGGTCGGGCCGGGGTTCGTTGAGGCGGCGGAGTCTGGCCCGTATCTCCTCGGCGTCCGGGTGGTTGACCTGGTTGAGGATCGTGAGCGCCTGCTGCCAACTTGTGCGGGCCGCGTCCGGAGCGCTGGCGGCCAGGTGGACGTCACCAAGGTTGCCGAGTACGTGGGCTTGTCCCCACTGGTTGCTGATGTCCGCATGTGTGTCGAGTGCCTGACGGTAGTACGCGAGCGCGTCGTCGTGGCGCCGGATCTGGTGGTGGACAGTGCCGAGGATGTCGAGTGCGACGCCTTCGCCCCAGCGGTCGCCGATGGCGCGCAGGACGGTCAGTGCCTGTTCTAGGCAGTCGATGGCCTCGTCGAACCGGCCGAGTTGCTCATATGCGTCACCCAGGTTGTTCAGGATGGTGCCTTCGCGGCCCCAGGTTTCGCCGAGTATCCGGTGGATGGCCAGTGCCCGACGGCAGTACTCGACGGCTCTGTCCGGCCGGCCGATGCGACGGTAGGAGTAGCCGAGGTTGACCAGGGCCTGGTAGCGGAAGTAGGTGTCCCCGAGTTCCCGTCCGAGGGTCATCAGCTGCCGCAAGTGGTCGATCGCCTCGTCGAACCGGCGTAGCTGCGTCAGGGCGCAGGCCACATCGCCGAGGCTGTATGCCTCGCCTGTGCGGTCGTGGGCGTCGCGGGCGGCGTCCAGGGCGGTTCGCGTGGTGTCGAGCCAGTCGTGCAGATGGCCGCGGATATAGAAGAACCCCCACAAGACGGCGGCCAGTTGCCACGCGATGCCCGCCCGTCCGGCCGCGACGGCCTGGTGGACCGCGGCGACGAGGTTGGAGCGTTCGTTCTCGCACCAGTCAAGGGCCTGGTCGTAGGCGCCGAACGCCAGAGGGTGGCAGGAGGCGGGCAGGGGGTCGAGGGGAACCCGCCGGCGGTGCGGGGCGAGGAACGGATAGGCGGCGTCGGCGGTGTGCAGGTACCAGGTGAGGAGCCGCTCGAGGGCGCGGTCCCGCTCTGCCGCTGTCTCGGCCACGAGGACACGTTCGGCGGTGTAGACATGCAGCAGGTCATGCAGCGTGTAGCGGCCGTATGCGTGCTCGGTGAGCAGGTGAGCGCGGGTGAGTTCGACGAGCAGGCCACGGGTCTGACGGAGCGAAAGCCCGGCCAGGGCGGCCGCGGCGGGTGCGGAGAGGTCGGGCCCGGAGTGCAGGCCCAGTAGGTGGAACAGGCGCGCGGCCGGGGCCGTCAGGGCGTGGTCGGACCAGGAGAAGACAGCCCGTGCGTTGGTGGTGAGATCGCCTCCGTCGAAAGCGTCGAGGCTGCCGTGGCTGTCGCGTAACTCCGCGGCGGCAGCGCTGAGGGGGAAGCCGGGGTTTGCGGCGACGCGGGCGGTGGCGATGGCCAGGGCCAGCGGGAGTCTGGCGCACCGGGTGATGATTTCCTGAACGGCGTCCGGTTCGGCCGTCACCCTGTGTTCGCCGAGCCGACGGGCCAGGAGGTCGCGGGCCTCGGCCGGTGAGAGCCGGTCCAGGACAACGGCATGGGCGCCCTCGGCGGCGACCAGTCCCGAGACCTGGTTGCGACTGGTGATCACGGCGAGGCAGCCAGGAGCGCCGGGCAACAGCGGGCGGACCTGGTCAGTGTTGCGGACGTTGTCCAGCACCACCAGCACCCGCCGCCCGGCCAGCAGGCTCCGGTACAGACCCACCCGCGCCTGAAGGTCCGCCGGGACGCGCTGGGTCGGCACGCCCATAGCGTCGAGGAAGCCCCTCACCGCCTGATCGGGCGTCACCGCCGACCCGGACGGGTCGAAGCCGCGCAGGTTCACATACAGCTGGCCGTCCGGGAAACGCTCGGCCACCCGGTGTGCCCAGTGCACCGCCAGCGCCGTCTTGCCCACCCCCGCCGTCCCCGACACCACCACCGCGGCCGGCCGCTGCGCGGCCTCGGTCAGGATCGCGTCCAGCCGGGCCAGTTCCTCCTGTCGGCCGGTGAACCCCCGTACCTCCAACGGCAACTGCGCCGGAACCGGGTGGCCGGATCCCGCCTCGGCGGGCGGCAGCGTACCGCCAGCCGTGGGCGGCGCGAATTCGCCGCGCAGAATCGCCTGATGCACCTGCTGCACCTCGGCACCCGGGTCCGCTCCCAGCTCCTCGGCCAGCCGTTTCTGCAGCACGGTGTAGCAAGCCAGGGCCTCCGGGCCACGTCCGGTAGCCTGCAGCGCCCGCATCAGCGCCACGGTGAGCGGTTCCACCAGCGGATACTCAGCGACCAGACTGGTCAGCGCATCGATCACCCCCGCGTGATGGCCCACCCGGAATTCGGCTTCAGCCCACGCCAGCACCGCCTGGATGCGCTGCTGTTGCCAGCTGTGCCGGGTGCGCTCCGCCCACGCACCGGCAAGCCCCGCTAGCGGCTCACCGCGCCACAAGCCCAGCGCTTCACGCAGCATCACCACCCGTTCGGCATCCGTACGGCCCACGTCTCGGGCCTGGTCGACCAGGTGCCGGAACCGGTGCGCATCGACCCGGCCGGACGACACGTCCAGCAGGTACCCGCCGGGACCGCGCCGCAGCTGCGGCCTTGCGTCAGTGCCGCCCGCGCTCGCATCGACAGGCGCTGTCATGCTGGCCAACATCCGACGTATCCGGGCAATATGTGCATAGAGGGAGGGGCGCACCTTAAGGGGCACATGCTCCCCCCAGGCCCGGTCGATCAGCGTCTGCACCGCCACCCAGCGGCCCGCATCCACCAGCAACGCCGCCAAGACCGTGCGCTGTTTGGCCGGACCCAGATCCACGGCCGCGCCATCCGCGCCCTGTAACTCAACCGTGCCCAACAGCAGAAAATCCATCATGCACTGCCCCCGAAGTCACTCTGCACCATCCCGTGCACCGGGCTGCGGCGCGCGCCAGCCGACGCACGCTGACCAGTGAAGCAAGGTTTTCACAAGGTTCCTGCCCACGTTCACGCCACACCGTGTGTTCAACGCCCCTGACAACGAGGGGCACCAGCCCTCTTGCCCCGCCAGCTGGAAGGAAATGTTGAGCATGACCACACCCAGCGCTCCGCACTCGCTCTCGGCACCGCTGTATGCGCCGTAGTGATGGCCCCGGGGCCGACCACCGGTGCCTTCGCGAACACCGAACCGCAGGCCCCGACCCAGCAGCACGCAGAGGCCCACCAGATCAGCAGCGGCGCCCCGGGCGAGATACAGACGCAGCCTACGTACCCCTCATGCCCCCGCAAAGATCGCGCCCGGCCATTGTTTGGCCGTTGGGTCATCCCTGCCGAACAATGCGCCGGCCGCTGAACTCGATGTCGCGGGCCCCGAGAAGCACCGTCTGACGAGGCACTGCCGGACGGTCACGGGGCTCGCGCTTCAAGGGGGGAGCGGGATCGGCCTCCGCCGTGCAGAGATGTCGGCGGAGGCCGATCCCCAGTACGCCTCGCAAAACAGGATCGGAAACAAGTACTGACTCCGCAGAGCGGCGTCTTCTTCAAGATGCCGCCGACAGGAAAACCAGGGGGTGTCGCAAATGGCACGACCAGTCTGGCTGAAGAAAGCGCTCCTGCCGTGTGCTGTTGCCGTCACGGCAGTGATGATGCAGGCGGCTTCAGCGAGTGCCGGCACGTGGGAAAACAAGATCATTGCTGACTGGGGGTCGATGAGCGGTTACATCTCGCACGGCTCGTCCTCCAACACAGGCTGTTCCTACGCGAAGGTGAACAGCACGCAATACCAGTACCTGCATGACGGCGATGCAAACGACGGGTACGGAGTCGTCGGGTACCTCATGTACACCGACTGCGCCACCGGCAAGATCAAGCACCAGGTGATCGGTGAGGCCCACTACGGGGGCGACGTCCAGCTCAGCACCAGCCCTGTCTACAACGCCAAGCTCCCTCGGTTCATGCTGTGCAAATCTTCGACGGATGGCGGCAAGTGGATCGACTGCAGGACCTGAGGGGGACAACGATGAAACGAATTGCCCAAGTGATCGCAACGCTCGGGGTCGTTGTCGCCACCCTGTTCATCACGGCCACAGCGGCGCAGGCCTACTCCCGCCATTTCGGTCTGCACTCGACGGATGATGGCTACTCCGGAGCATGGGGGCAGGGGAATCTCAACACGAGTTCCGATGACTTCTCCAGGTGCTCCAGGCTCTGGGTCACCAGCGGAAAACTCTGGGACCTGGACGCTGACGGCAGCGGAGCCATCGCTTGGCTTGCCTACACCGACTGCGCCACTGGCGAGCGAGAATACTTCAAGCTGGGAAGCATTGCAGGAGACGGGGAGAGCACCGCGCTGACCACCGCTTCGGTGTACAACGCCAAACATCCGACAGTGATGGTCTGTCTCTACAAGGGGTCGTCTCAGATGCGGGACTGTGGCTCCAGTTGGTAAAAACCGCGAGCCAATACCAATGGGCATAGCCCGCCGATCTGGTCGGTCTTCCTGCGGCAGGTCCCTCGGTCCGAGGGACCTGCCGCAGGTCATTTTGTCTGCCTTGGCCCGTGCATCCAGACCGCGGGTCGCGGGCAGCGAGGAGAGGACCAGGTCGGCGTCCGCGCGGGCGGACGTCTCCCAGGCCACGACCCGCCGCGAGAACGCGTCGCGGATCGCGGACAGCCACAACGGGCCCTCGCCGGTGGCGATCATCGTCAGGTCGGTGACCCACAACCGGTTCGGCGCCGGTGCGGTGAAGTCCCGCTGGACTAGGCACTGTTTCTCGGATCATGTGCGGAGCCAGATGATGAGGGCTGCGACGGTGACTGTGTCGAGGTAGGTGTAGGCCCGTTTCTCGTAGCGTGTGGCGACCGGGCGGAAGCCTTTGAGACGGTTGATGGCACGTTCAACTGTGTTGTGCTTCTTGTAGCGTTCGCGGTCGAATTCGGTGGGCCGACCACCTCGGGAACCGCGGTTGCGTCGGTGTCTGCGTTGGTCGAGTCGTTCGGGGATGGTGTGCGATATGCCGCGTCGTCCCAGGTAGCGGCGGTTTTCGCGGGATGCGTAGGCCTTGTCGGCCAGGACGTGGTCGGGTCGGCTGCGAGCCCGGCCGACGCCGCTGCGGGGTACCGACACCTGCTTCAGGACGGGCTGCAGTTGGGGGCCGTCACCGTAGTGCCCAGGCGTCAGGAGAACGGCGAGCGGTCGGCATCGTCCGTCCGCTGCGAGGTGGATCTTGGTGGTGAAGCCGCCGCGGGAGCGTCCCAGGCACTCCCCGATCTGACCACCTCCTCCAGCCGGACGGCCAGTTTCCGAAGCACCGGATCGACCTGGTTCGTCCCCGGGCGAAGCCCCTTTTGAACCGCGGCGGGCGGCGCCTTGCTTGCGCCGGCGGCGTGCTGGTGAGCCCGCACCGCCGTGGAGTCGACGGACACGTCCCAGTCGATCCGCCCCGCGGCGTCCTCGGCGGCCTGCACCATGGATAGAAGCATCTGCCAGGTACCGTCCGCCGACCAGCGACGATGGCGTTTGTAGACCGTCTCCCACGGCCCGAACCGCTCGGGCAGATCCCGCCACTGAACCCCTGTACGGACCCGGTACAACACCCCGTTGATCACCCGTCGGTGATCACTCCACCGGCCCCCACGCGCACCACCGCGAGGTAAGAACGACTCCAGCCGATCCCACTCCGCATTCGTCAGGTCTCCGCGTCCCATGGAGTCAGCCTGCCCCCAACACCCCACCCGCGGAGGGAGATCCGAGAAACAGCGCCTAGCCCAACTGCCCACCCCAACTGGCAAGTTGGAGAACGCTCAATGGCTCCGTTCGTTGGCAAGCCCGCACACGACTGCCGTAGTCGATGCAACACTGGCTGCCTCGGCGACCTTCGTGCGCCCTGGCACGAGCGAGAGGGATTCGTTCTTGGACGAGGAGCGGCGATGAACGAGATCGAGTTGGTGGTTGCGGCGCTGGGGGCGGGAGCTGCGGCGGGACTGTCGGAGTCCGCCAGCAGTGCGGTACGGGAGGCGTACGAGAGGTTGCGCGTTGCGGTTCAGCGTCGCCTCGACTCACGCGGGGACCAGGACCTTGAACTGCCCGTGATGGGCGGGGAATCCGGGATCGACGACGAATCGCTCCGAGAAGCGCTTGTCATGTCCGGCGCCGACCGGGACGTGCAGGTTCAGGCTGCGGCGGAGGCGTTCTTGCGGGAAGTCAACGGCAGCGGTCCCGGTGCCGGAATCGGCGTGGTGCACGTCCATAACTCCCAAGGCGTGCACGCGGGGCAGGGGTCGCAGATCAATTTCTTCAACGCCGGAGGAGCATCCGGTGACACACCGAGGGACTGAAGTTCCCGTCGGCGGTGGGGACAATGATCCCGACGAGACCGTGAACCAAATCGAGATCACCGGCTCCAAGGGAGTGTTGGTACACGGCACGCAGATCAATCATTACCCGAGCGAACGGCAGCGTGCCCGGTCGCCATACCTTTATCTGGTGCGACAGATCGCCCCCGAGGAACTGAAGGACCGGGACAAGGAACTGAGGCAGCTCACAGCCTTCTGCTGTGAGTCCGAGCCGTCGCACGACTACCTCTTCTGGAAGGCGGGTCCCTGGGCGGGGAAGACCGCTTTGCTGTCCTCGTTCGTCCTCGACCCCCCGAAGGAGGCGGAGATTGTCTCGTTCTTCATCACCCGCCGCTTCCCAGGGCAAAGCGATCACGGCGCCTTCCTGAACGTCGTCATCGAACAGTTGGCAACGCTTCTTGGCGAGCCCATACCGGCGAACCTCGTCCCCGAGAGTCGACCGGCGTATTTCCTGCAGTTGCTGGACGCGGCGGCCAGGGCGTGCAGGGGGCGCGGAAAGCACCTCGTAGTGGTTGTGGACGGGCTGGACGAGGACACCGGAGCCGCCCAACACAGCATCGCCGCGCTACTGCCTCACCGGCCCCCGGCCGGCGTACGCATCGTGGCGTCCGGCCGCTCCATCCCCGCCGACGTGCCCCCCGGGCACCCGCTCCGTCCCTCCGAGCAGATCCTGGCGCCGTCGGTGCACGCCGAGGGCATTCGCATCGCCGCCGAACCCCAGCTGGATCGCCTGCTGCAGGGAGACAAGACCGAGCAGGAACTGCTGGGCCTGATCGCCGCGGCCGGGGGCGGCCTCGACGGAGAAGATCTCTCCGAGCTCACGAACCGCCGACTGAGCGAAGTCCAGGAGACGCTTCGCTCCTCGTCGGGGCGGGTGATCACACGTACATCAGTTGCCAGCCCCATCAGATCCGTGGGGTCCCGTGAGATCTATCTTCTCGGTCATGAGGAGCTCCAGCAGGCCGCAGTCAAAGGATTCGGCCGAGAAGGAATTCAGGAATACCGTGAGCAGCTCCATGTCTGGGCCGAGCGTTACCGCGAGCTGAGCTGGCCCACGGATACTCCCGAATACCTGCTGCGCGGTTACTTCTCCATGCTGCAGGCCGATGGCGATCTGTCCCGGATGGCCGATTGCGCTCTGGACGTCGCACGACACGACCGATTGTTCGAGGTGACCGGCGGCGATGTCGCCGCGCTTGGTGAAATCAGCGCCACGCAAGACGGGTTCCTCAGCCGGAACGAGCCCGACCTGCGCGCCTTGACCCTGTTGTCAGTGCGCAAAGAACAGATCACCGGCCGCAACAGCGACATCCCCTCCAACCTGCCGGCTGTATGGGCGCTGACGGGGAAGCCCGAACGCGCCGAGGCACTCGCCCGGTCCATTCCTCATCGTGGTCCTCAACTCGTCGCACTGGCCGCTGTTATCCGCGCCTTGAACGACCGGCAAGAGGACGCTTACGTGCACACGCTGGTCGAGGAAGTGGTCACGTTCTCGGCGACGGTTCCTGTGTCGGACAGGGGCGCGTCCTCGGGGCTCATCGATGTCTCCATCGCGGTCGCGAAGGCCGGCTACCACGAGGAAGCGTACAAAGTCGCCGCGGCGATCGCCGACCTCCTGGATCGGTCCAGCGCCCTGGCCGGCGTGGCACGAGCGGCGGCCGAGGCGGGCCATATCGACTTCGCCGAGCGAACAGCCCGGAGCGTCAGCGCGGAAGACCGGCTGGGGATGGTGCGAGCGCAGCAGGAAATCGCGGAGGCACTGGCCGGGACGGACGCAATCCGGGCCAGGGCAGCGGCACGCAGGGCCGAGACCATCGCGCAAAGCATCACCGACCCGCTCCAAGGGCCCTGGGCGTTGGCGCGGGCCGCTTCGACGCTGGCGGCGGTGGGGCTGGACAGGCGAGCCGCAACGGTTGCCGAGCGAATGGAGAATCTCGCGAGGAGCAGGGCGACCTACGTCAGACTGGACCATTTCGCAGGGCAGTTGGGCAATGCGGCGAAGGCGTGGGCGCAGGCCGGTCGCGCCGAGCGCGCCCACGCGGTGGCTGCCGAGGCCGAGCACATCGCCAGGAGTATCACCACGGGCGATGCGTACGAGAGTCTGGCCTGGGGGCACGTCGTTCGGGCCTGGGGAGCTGTCGGGGACCCGGGCCGAGCCGAGCAAGTTGCCCGGAGCATCACCGATCCGCGGACCCGGTTGCTGGATCTGGCCGCGGTGGCCCCGGAATGGGCCAAGAAAGGTGACTTCGACCGCGCCGAGGAGATCATCCGGAGCATCAGCCGTTCGACGCACCGCTCGGGGGACTCTGACGCCGTGGACAGAGCCACGGCTCAAGTGGTGCAGACCCTGACCGAAGCAGGGGAGATCGCACGCGCCGAGGAGACCACCAAAATCATCACCGATGCTCGTCAGCGGGCACGGGAGATGGCCGGGGTGGCGTGCGCGTGGGCCGAGGCAGGAGAAGCTGCCCGCGCCAGGGCCGTAGGCAGGATGGCCGAGCAACTCGCCCGCGGAAGCACCAAGCCCAGCCGAATGCTCTGGGACCTCGAGGCAGTGGTGGACGCGCTGGCTGCATCGGGACATATGGCTGAAGCGAAAGTGATCGCCCGACGCATCTGGGATCTGGCGAACCGGATACCCGAACCCAAGAACCAGGTGCGGACGCTGAGCCGCACAGGGGGAGCGGTTGTCGCGACCGAGGTGGTGCAGCGGGCGGAGAAGGCCGCCCGGACCATCACAGATCCTGAGGAACTCGCGAGCGCTCAGAAGGAGATCGCTATGGCCTGGGGGAGGCTGGAGGACTTCGACCGCGCCGAAGACATGCTGTCCGACATCTCGGAGAGTGACGGACTGCCTTGGGCGTGGCAGGAGGTTGCTTGGTCGGCTGCCCGGACAGGTGACTTCGACCGCGCCGAGGAACTCGCCTTGAGCATCACCATGGCCGACTCACCAGAACACGCCCTGGCAGTGGTAGCCCACACACTGGCAGGTGTGGCGCGGGCGGCAGCCAAGGCGGGCGACGCCGATCGTGCCACCGCTCTGCTGCGGCGGGCCGATCAATGCGCGAGGGATGCCGCAGACCCGTTGGAGCGAGCCCGGGAACTCTCGGAGGTCGCTCGGGCATGGGCTGATACGGGCGACACCGACCGAGCAAGAGCCGCGGCCCTCGACGCCGAGGCCATCATGGCCGGGTTCACCGATGCACTGCTTCGCTCTCGGGACTCGGCGGGCCTGGGGTGGGATCACGAGATGGCGGATTGGACGTGGTCGACGGTGGCACCGGCATGCGCGGCCGCAGGAGACATCGCCCATGCCGAGGAGATCGCCTGGAACCTCGCCGAACCCGCCTACCGCGCGGACGCCTTGGTGGGCATGGCCGAGTACGCAGCCCCGACACAAGCGCGCAGGCTCGTTGCGCACGCGCTGCAGACGGGCAGATGGCAGCGAACGGTCCGAGCCCTCGCCACCATGTCCCCCGAAGTGCTCACGGACATCGCTCAGGAAACGCTCACCAGACTGCACGAGACCCTCCCAGCGTGAGGGCGTACAGCACCGAGGTGGCCGGGGTGATGGAGCGGAGCAACCACCCATCGTCTGCGACGCCACCGCCTTCACCCACTCTTGCTCCCCGCCCCACACGGCCACTGAGTGCTCGATTGGTCTGTCCAGCCGCACTTTTCGGTTCCTGGGCCGGGCAACTGGTGGCCAGGCGGCGGGAGATCGGGGCGCGGTGGCGGTGCTCCCGCCGCGCGACAGGCTTGTTGCCCATGCCCATCTGCGTGCGGTGACACCTACGGCCAGCCGGCAGCTCGGCATCGGGACCGTCTACCGCTACATCCGCGAAGCCCGTCGAGGCCCTGGTTGCCACGGCATGAACGTCCAGGTTCTGACCGATCCGTTCGGGCGACTACTCTGCCCGGCTCGACTCACGACCTCACCGCCGCCCGAAGAGATGGAAGCGCCGCCCCCCGGGGTCGACCGGCCGTGGCCTGTTTGATCATTGCGTGACTTGCGTCCGGAACTGAGACTGCTGTGAGCGCAACAGGGACGTGTAGGACGGGGTGCTCGGTGAAACGCATTCACTTCACAGCGGAGGACTTGGCGCGGACCCGTGTGGCCACGACGATCGGCGTGGCGGCGGAGACGTTCGACAGTGTGAAGCTGTTGAAGGACCGCGATACCTCGCTTGCCTTCCGCCGCTGGCACGTATCGGTACGTGGACGGCTGGGCGGCCAAGCCGGTCCACTGGCCGCGTTGATGCCCCTGCGCGGTCCGCTGGTCGACGCGATGAGCCTGATGGGAGACACGGCGTCCATCGACGAGGCGGTGGACAACCTGATGGCGGCTCCCCGTGCCCTGATACGCCTGGAACTGGAGAACATCGACTTCCATCCCGCGCATCGCTCCTGGGCCCGAAACCTGGTCGGCGGCGACCGGGAAGCTCGCCGCCAGGTGGCCTTGGCACTGCGGGCCTGTCACAGCGCCACTGTCGCCCCCTACTGGAGCAGTGTGCGCTCGCGTCTGAGCGAGGTCCGGGCCGCGTACGTGGGCACGATGGCCGACGGCGGAGTCGAGCAACTCCTCACCACGCTCTGCGGTCCGTTGGTCCGCTGGCGGCCGCCCGTGCTCGAAGTGGTCCACCCGCGCGATGCGGACATCCACCTGAACGGGCGAGGTCTCGTCATCGCGCCGACGATGTTCTCCACGCAACAGGTCGAACTTCTGCAAGCGCCACTGGACCCGGCCCGGGCACCCATTCTGGCCGTCCCCACCGTCAGGACCACGTCACTCGATACCGCGTTGTGGGAGGGCACCGGCGAGTCCACCACCCCGTCACTCGACGACCTGTTGGGGCGGACCCGGGCCGCGGTGTTGAGAGAGACCGTCGACGGGTGCGGCACCACGGAGCTGGCCCGCCGCCTGAACATCTCACCGGCGACCGCGAGCCACCACGCGACGGTGCTGCGCAATGCCCACCTGGTCACCAGCCGGCGCGAGGGCAAGGCGGTCGTCCACGCTGTCACGTCGCTGGGCATCGCCCTGCTGGACCAGCGGCACCCCCTGACCTGACGGGACGACCGGGTCGAAACGGTGCCTTCCAGGGCGTCAGGACCCGCCGCGGCATTCCCGAGAGGGCGTGGCCCTGTTGCGCGGTCGCCGTCGCCGCGCCCGCTGTCGTGGACGTACAGAGCCGATCAGCTCACCGGGTCACACGGGGGAAGAGCCGTTCGACGGCGGTGACCACGGCGACGCGGCGAGCGGCAGGGGACGGATCCGTGGCGTGTTCCGCCGCGACGGCGCCGATCTCGGTCTGGGCCGCCCACGTGGTGGCGATCTGGTTGACCAGGGCGAGGATGTCGACCGGGTCCCAGGCCGGATCGAGCCGACCTGCCCGCTGCGCGTCGCGCAACTGGCCGATCTTGCCGGCGATGGTGTCCCGAACCGTGTCAGCGCTGGACGAAGCGGCGGTGCCGGCGAGTTCGAGGCGCCCCCAGGTGATCAGCCGGTGGTGGTCGGGGCGGGTGATCGTGAAGTGGTCGTAGAGGCGGCCCGCGTAGCCCGGCAGATCGGCCGGGTCCATGGGGGTGGCCTGCGCTACCCGGGCCATTTCAAGCAGGGACACGTATGCGTAGAGCGCCTCCTTGCCGCGGAAGTACGCGTAGACGCGCTCCTTGCTGGTCCTGGCCTGTTTGGCGATGCGGTCCACCCGGGCGCCGGCGATTCCGTGGCGGGCGAACTCGTCCGTGGCCGCGGCGACGATCCGCTCACGGGTGGAGTCGGCGCTTTCCGGAGCGGCGGGCAGGGAGGTCGGGTCGGCTTTCGGGCTGGGCATAGGGCCAGGATAAGTGACCAAACTGTTTGGTTTGGAAATGTGGTGGGTCGGCGTTACAGTCAAACCGAACGGTTCGGTTTGGAACTGGCCGGACTCGTACCCATGTCTGGAGAGAACTCATGCACCACCGTGATCTGGGATCCCAGGGCCTGCGCGTCTCGGCGCTCGGCCTCGGCACCATGGGGATGACCCTCGCCTACGGCTCCTCGAACGACGACGAGAGCACCGCCACCATCCGCCGCGCCCACGAACTCGGGATCGATTTCTTCGACACCGCCGAGCTGTACGGCCTCGGCACCGGCAGCAACGAGATCCTGCTCGGCGAGGCCGTGAAGGACTTCCGCGACGAGGTGGTCCTGGCCACCAAGTTCGGGTTCGACATGACCGCGCAGCAGATCGGCGCCGGCTTCAACAGCCGACCGGAGAACATTCGCAAGGTCGCCGAGAACAGCCTGCGCTATCTGCAGACCGACCGCATCGACCTGTTCTACCAGCACGCCGCCGACCCCGATGTGCCCGCCGAGGAGGTCGCGGGCGTGGTCGGCGAACTGATCGCCGAGGGCAAGGTCAAGTATTTCGGCCTGAGCAACGTGGGCCCCCAGTACATCCGCCGCGCCCACGCCGTCACCCCGGTCTCGGTCCTGCAGTCCGAGTACTCGCTCTTCGAGCGGGCGGTGGAGGAGAAGATCCTGCCGGTGCTGCGGGAGCTGGGCATCGGCCTTGTCCCGTACTCCCCGCTCGGCCGCGGCTTCCTGACCGGCGTGGTCAAGCCCGCCGCCGAGTATCCGGCGGACGACATGCGCAGCTGGGACGAGCGGTGGCAGGGTGACAACTACACGTACAACCTCAACGCCACCGAGCAGCTGAAGAAGCTCGCCGCCGCCAAGGGCATCACCGCCGCGCAGCTCGCGCTGGCCTGGCTGCTCGCCCAGGGCGACGACGTGGTCCCGATCCCCGGCACCCGCAACGCCGGCCGCCTGGCGGAGAACGCCGCCGCGGCAGACGTCGAACTCACCGACGCCGACCTCGAGCAGATCAGGCAGATCCTTCCCCGGGGCTCCGCGGGAAGCCGTTACCCGGCCGCCATGCTGGCCACGATGTCGACCGACTGACTCCGAGCGCCCGAGGAGCGTTCGGGCGTCAGCGTCCCGTACGGCCCTCGATGCGGGGGAGCCGGCAGTCCGGCTCAGGAGAGGTGGACCGGCAGCTCGTCGCAGGCGGCCGGACGGTCGGTGCGGACCTCGAGCGGGTCGTCGGCGAGCTCGACCGAGGAGTACCGCTCGGCGGGCACCGGCCGCGCCGCGCCCGAAGAGGCGCACGAAGCGGGGTCGGCACGCATCGCACGGCGGTCTGGAGAGACGGGCGGCTTCTGTTCATCGGCGCGATGGCGATGGCGCTGGCCGAGGGGTCGGCGAACGACTGGCTGCCGCTGATGTGGCCGATGGACATGGCATGGACGCTACGGCGGGCTCCCTCGTGTACGCCGGTTTCGCCGCAGTGATGACGCTGGGCCGCTTTGGTGCCGCCTTCTTCCTTGACCGCTTCGGCCGTACCGTCGTCGTGCGCGCCAGCGCCCTCTCCGGTGCGCTCGGCCTGCTCATCGTGATCGTCTCTGACAACGCTGTCCTGGCCGGAGTCGCCGTGCTGCTGTGGGGCTGGGCGCCTGGCTCGGCTTCCCTCTCGCGCTCTCGGACGCCGGGGAGTCCGGCCCGGACCAGACGGCCCGGGAGCGGGCTCGGCGTAGACCGCACCGGACCGCTGCTCGGGCTGTTGCTTGATCAAGGGCTTGCGTCGGCCCATCGCTGGGCGGTGGTGAAGGCGAGAAGAGGGTCGCGGCCGTCGTGACCCCAGGGGAGGGGGGTGACGATGCCGGCGATGGTGCGGAAGACCGGGGCCGCGCGGGCTGGTTCTCTGGCGGCGCAGAGGGCGTAGGCCACAAGGTTGAGGTCGGCGATGGCCGCCGCGTACGGCAGATAACCCGGCCGGGGCCAGTCGGCCTGGGCCGGTTCCAGAATCCGGGTGGCTTCGTACCCGCTCCACAGGTGGTCGGCTGTGAGTGCGTGGACACCGCCTTTGGACCGAGCGGTGTGGAAACGGTCGATCAACGCCAGCAGCGTGAGGCCGACTGTCGGTGCCGTGGCCGGTGCCGTGGCCCTTACCTGGTCGACGAAGTCCATGGACTGGGCGAGGGAGCCGCACTCCCGGGGCGAGAGGTATCCGTACATCTGCAGATGAGCCTCGCGGTGCCAGGCGTCTCTCGCGACGATCTCCCTCCACACGGGGAAGACCTCCGTGCGCGGCCTGCGCCACTGGCGGAGCAGCCCGAGGCGCACCACCCACGGATTGGGGTCGTAGGGATCCAGGCGGGCCGCCGCCGCGCAGGCGCGGAAGGCCTGCTCGAACTCGTCGTGGTGCAAGGGTGTGCGGGTGCCGCGCGCCATGATTCCCCAGGCGAACAGGGTGTGCGCGTCGGGGCGGTCGGGACGCAGTTCGGCCCAGGAGCGCTGGACGCTCGGGCGCGTCACGGCGGCCAGGGCGGCCAGTCGATGGGCCTGGCGGTCCCAGTCGCGACCGGTGTCGTCGAGCAGCCGCTCGACAATCGGGGCGGCGAGCGTCCGTGCGGTGGCTCTGCCGGTGAGTTGCCGGCACGCGCGGCCCAGTTCGGCGTCGTCGAGTTCCGCGGCGAGGCGCGGTGTCGGCTTTCTGCCCAGGCCGCGGATCATGACCGTTCACGCTCCTCGTGGGGCGTCTCGTGGGTCGGACGTACGGTGCGGGACGGTCCCGTGTGCCGGCCTGAGGCCGGAAGCCGGGACCGCCCCTGTCCTCACGTCAGGTGGCGTCGACGTCGGTGGTGGCCAGCTTGGCGTAGACGTCGGGCCGGGTGCGGCGGATGTGCGCGGCGAGGGCCATGCCGGCCAGGAACACTGCCGGGGTGAGCGCGACCAGCGCCCAGTTGACGGTCGGGCCCGCGCCGGTGAACAGGTCCAGGCGCTTGCAGACCAGCACGGTGACAGCGGTGAGGAGGACGCCGGCCGCGGCGGGCGCGAGGAGGGTGCGCATGCGTCCCTCGCCGTGCTCGGCGGAGTTGCGGCGGAAGAAGGAGACCACCGCGAAGGCCGCCAGCGCCTGCAGGACGAGGATGCCGACCACACCGGGAGTGTTCACCCACAGGAAGAACTTGGTGTAGGGGTCGACGCCGATCATGGCGAAGACGGCGACGACCACGACCGCCAGGAGGCTCTGGGCGATGCCGGCCATCCACGGCGAGCCGTGCCTGGGGTGCACGCGGCTCAGCGCCGCGGGGGCGACACTCTCGACGGACAGGGCGTAGACGTAGCGGGTGATGGCGTTGTGGAAGGCGAGCAGGGCGGCGAGCACGCTGGTGACGATCAGGACGCGCTGGACGTCGGTCGCCCAGCCGCCGACGTACTGGGTCATGGCGGTGAAGAACATCTCCGCCGGGTTCTTCGCGGCGACGGCGACGGCCTGGTCGCTGCCGAAGGCCTGCACGATGATCCAGGCGATGAAGGCGTAGAAGAGGCCGAGGAAGCCGACGGCGAGGTAGGTGGCGCGGGGCACGGTGCGGTCGGGGTCGCGGGCCTCCTCGCGGTAGATGGCGGTGGCCTCGAAGCCTATGAATGCGGCGACGGCGAGACCGAGGGGTCCGCTCATCCCCGAGACGAAGATGTTCGAGGGGGCGAAGGAGTCGAAGCTCAGGCCGTGCGCGCCGCCCTTGACCAGGACGGCGCCGGCGAGCAGCACCAGGATGGCGGTCTCCGCGATCAGCAGGGCGGCCAGGACCTTGGCGCCGAGGTTGATGGAGCGGAAGCCCAGGAACCAGACGACGGCGATCCCGGCGAAGGCGTACACCGGCCAGGGCAGGTCGACGCCGAGGAGGTCGTTCGCGGTGGTGGAGGCGAAGAAGCCGAAGGCGCCGAACATGCCGATCTGAAGGGAGTTGTACGAGAACACCGCGAGGAGCGCCGCCCCCAGCCCTGCCGGACGTCCGAGGCCTCGGGCGATGTACGAGTAGAAGGCGCCGGTGTTGCGGATGTACGGCGTCATCGCGGTGAAGCCGACCGCGAAGAGGACCAGCACCACGCCGATGGCGAGATAGGCGACCGGGGCGCCGATGCCGCCGAAGAGGATGGCGAGGGGGGCGACGCCGGCCATCACGGTGAGCGGGGCGGCCGCGGCGACGACGAAGAAGACGATGTCGGCGACGCCGAGGCTGCCGCGCTGGAGGTGATGGCCCTGATCGGTCCCGGCGGCCGGTGGGGGCTGCTGCGGAGCGGTGGGGACGAGGGGCTCGGTCATGGAGGTCTCCGCGTGGTGTGTGGTCGGGGAGCGGGTGGAACGTCCAGGAGACGCAGACCGGTCGTGACGACGACGTGGGTCTATCGTCTCCCGGCACGCGTGCTGCGGGGGGTGGTGGCGTCGTGAGTACGCCGGCCGGCGAGCCAGGTGCCCAGGACGGGGAGGCGCGCGAGGTCAGCTGGGGCGGTCTCGGCCGGGTCGGCGGCGAGATGCACCAGGTCGGCGCGCATTCCGGGACGCAGCGCGCCCCATTCCTTCTCCTCGAACGCCTGGTGGGCGCATCCTGCGGAGTAGGCGGCGAGAGCGGTGTCGAGGTCGATCCGCTCCTCGGGGAGCCAGCCGCCCTCGGGAACACCCTCGGGCGTCTGACGGGTCACTGCGGTGGCGATGCCCCGCAGTGGTTCATGGGCGGTGACCGGCCAGTCGCTGCCGAACGAGAGCCGGGCGCCGGAGCCGAGCAGGGCGGCGATCTGGTACTGCCGCCCGCCGCGTTCCGGGCCGATCCTCGGCAGCGTCAGCTCGGTCATCAGGGGGTCGGGCTGGGCCCACAGCGGCTGGAGGTTGGCGACCACGCCGAGTGCGGCGAACCGGGCCAGATCGGTGGGGTCGATGAGCTGGGCGTGGGCGATGACCGGACGGCGGTCGCGGGCGCCGTTGGCGCCGACGGCGGCCTCGATTGCGTCCAGAGCCGTCCGGACTCCGCCGTCGCCGATGGCGTGGAGGTGCGCGCGGAAGCCGAGTGCGTCGACGGCGGTGACGGCCTCGGCGAGTTCCCCGGGGGTCCAGTTGGCGATGCCGTGCGAGTGCGGGCAGTCGGTGTAGGGCTCGAGGAGGGCTGCGGTGCCGGACTCGATGACGCCGTCGGCGAAGAACTTCACGGACCGCGCGGTCAGTAGCCCGGGAGCGGAGCTCTCCACCTTCTCCCGGTCCGCCGTGAACCGGAGGAGGCGCTCGCGCCAGCCGTCGGGTTCCAGGACGAAGGCGAGGTCGGCTCGCAGGGGAAGCCCCGGCTCTGTGGTCGCGGCGGTGACCCAGACGTCGGCCTGGTGCGGCTCGACCCAGGCATCCTGTACCCAGGTCACGCCGGCGGCGGCGAACCGGGCTGCGGCTTCGCGCAGCGCCGCCACCTGTGCCTCGTGGGACGCCGTGGGAATGAGGGCGAGCACCGGGCCGAGAGCTCCGAACTCGCGCAGGGTGCCCAGCGGCTCGGATGATCCGTCCCGGCGCAGGATCTCCCCGCCCGTCGGGTCCGGGGTGCAGGCGGTGTAACCGGCCCGGCGCAGGGCCTCGCTGTTCACCCAGGCGGTGTGGTGGTCCATGGTGCGCAGGACGACGGGACGGTCGGGTACGGCGGCGTCCAGCCTCCGGGCGTCGAACCGGCCGTCGGGGGCGAGCCACGGGTCGAAGCCGTCACCGGTGATCCACTCCGTCTCCGGGTGTTCGGCGGCCCAGGCTCGTACGGTCTCGACGATCTCCTCGACGCTTCCACGGTCCCGGACCGGCACGCCGGCCAGACCCAGTCCTCCCATCACGGGGTGCACATGTCCGTCGCCGAACGCCGGCAGCAGGGCCCCGCCGGCCAGGTCGACGACGGTGGTACGCGGTCCCCGGGCGGCCAGCGCCGGTGCTCCGAGGGCGGTGATCCGGCCGCCGGTGACGGCGAGGGCGTCGTGGACGGGGGCATCTGCGGCCCCGGTCCGGACGGTCCCTCCGGTGAAGACGATGTCGGCGTGCATGGCGTGTGGCGGTGCCTTTCCTTCGGCCGGCCGCCTAACTGAAAGGCGTTCGGTTTCCGGTAATGTAGGCGCCGTCCAGGCGGCTGGGAAGAGTTTTACTGAATGCCATTCGGTAACGTCTGGGTTACGACCAATGAAGACGATTTCTCCGAGGAGCCACCGTGGGACGGCCGCGCACACCCCTGCTGGACCGCCGGCGCATCGGTGCCGCGGCACTGCGTCTGGCCGACGAGAAGGGCGCCTTCTCCATCCCGGCCCTGGCCAAAGCCCTGGGCGTCGCCCCGTCCGCGCTCTACCACCACGTCGCCGGCCGCGACGACATCATCTCGCTGATGCGCGAGGAACTCGCCCTGACAACCGGAGACGACCAGGACTGGTCACAGCCCTGGGACAAGTCCCTGGAGGGCTGGGCCCGTTCCTACCTCGCCGCCTTCGCCGCCCACCCGGGGGCGGTACCCCTGCTCGCCACCGCCCCGCTGGCCGAGCCGTTCATGCACGCGATGTACGAGAAGGTCGCGGAGCTGCTCCTGGATGCCGGTTTCGCCACGCATGAGGTCATGCCGCTGATCACCGCACTGGAGAGTTTCGTTCTCGGCTCCGCCCTCGACCTGGTGGCGCCGCCCGTGATGGTCTCCGACGTCGCCCGCGACGCGACTCCGCACCTCAGCGCCGTACTTGACCAGACCCCCGCCGACCGCAGCCGCGCCACCCTGGCCTTCGACCTCGGGCTGCGCGCCCTGCTCACCGGATTCCGCGACCTGCTGCGTCACTGACGGCAGTCGTGCACGTCGCCAGGCTCGGCCGGTCAACACAGCACCACGGCCCCCTCGGCCAAAAGGCTGCGGCCTGCCTCGCCACCTGGCGTCCGCATCTGCTCAGGAGGTCGATGGCACGTGGCAGCATCCAACAGCTGCTGCCCAACGGGACCTTCTTCTCGTACGTGGCCGACTGGGCCTTCTCGACCGCGGCCACCGGATCATCCGCATCTGCGAGCGACAGTCTCAGTCCTGGCCGACCGGGCTTACCAGGGCGCCAGCCCGCGGGTTTGGCGCCGATCGCGACCTGGTGAGTGCCGCAGCTTGAGCGGGTGTGGCCCGCTCGGATCGGGGAGTTGCGGCGGCTTCTGCCCCGTGACGGGTCTGGTCGTTCATCGCGTCCAGGAGCGCGGCCTTGACCTCGGGCTTGTCGTGGACGAACCAGGTCGACACGTTCGCCTCCCGTGAAACACGGGCGAAGGTGATGCGCTGTCCGGCTTTGAGCAGGTCACTGATGGCGCTTGGGGCCCGTGTGGTCTTGGCGACGCTGTCTGTCTGTCTGGCGCGGCGCAACCGGGCCACGCGTGCGTCTCGGTACGACTCGGTCCCACTCACCCGCTGTTCGCGCGCCGGCGCAGGAGGAAACCGCCGTCCGCCATTGTGAGACCCCGAACGAAGGTCACTACGAGTGCGGCAGCCGGGCCGCCGCCCTCGCGATGGTCTTCAAACTCATCTAGTTGACTTCTCCCGCGGCTGAAGCAGGGGGATTCTTCCCTCGCGGGTTGAGCTTTCTGCTTCTCAGGCAGCAGCTGCCCCGAATCAACGGCAAGGGACGTTGGTACGTCCAGCAGTCTTACGCCAGCTCCACAGACCTGACATCCCGCCAGCCCGGCGGTAGGCCCAGCCAGCTTGGTTATCGCCGACCGGACGGCATGCAAACCACCACCCGCCTGCGGGTCGTTGGCAGTGAACGCCGATCCTCCCTGGCGGCGAATCGGCTATCCCTGCCCTGCTCCGCAGGAGTCCGTTTCCTCCCCCACCCGAAGGCGGGGGTATCCACGGAGGAATCCCGATGATTGAGTCCAAGGGCTCGTAGCCGTAGGCCGCCAGTGAGCGGTGTCGCATGTCGCTGGCATCGCTCGCCCAGCACGTGCAAGGCGTGCCCGATTCATCCTGGCGGCCCGCGGAGAGCACACGACGCATGCTTCAGCAACGCGGAGGACGTCTCGGTCGGGGCCCCGCTTGGGAATGGTGTTGAGTCTCCAGTGACTGGAGACAGCAGAGTGGGGGACATGGACGTTACGACCCTCTACTCGATCGGGGAGCTTTCCCGGCGGACCGGCTTGTCCGTGAGGACCATCCGGTTCTACTCCGATTCGGGGGTGGTAGCGCCGACCACCCGTAGTCCCGCCGGTTACCGGCTCTACGACCTCGACGCACTGCTTCGTCTGGAACTCCTCCGCACACTGCGCGAGCTGGGCATGGACCTGGCCACGATTCAACGGGTACTGGACCGCGAGCTCTCGGTGGCGGAAGTCGCCGCGGCGCACGCCGACGCCATGGACGTCCAGATCCGGGTGCTGCAGCTGCGTCGGAGCGTTCTGCGAGTCGTGGCCAGACGCGGGGCCAGTCCCGAGGAGACCACACTCATGCACAGGCTCACGCAGTTGTCCGGCGAGGAACGCCGACGTTTGATCGACGATTTCGTGGATGGCACCTTCGGCACAGGGGACGCCGACCCGGCCGCGGTGACCATGGTTCGCGCTGCCACTCCCGACCTCCCCGATGATCCGACCAGCGATCAGATCGCCGCGTGGGTGGAGCTCGCCGAGCTGGTCGGCGACGAGGATTTCCGTACCAGGATGCGCCGGACGGCCGTACGTCAGGCCGCCGGGCGCCCGCTCGGCATCGAATGCGATGCCGGCGAGGAACTGATGGAATTCACCCGTCAGAAGGTGGCCGAGGCCATGGAGTCGGGCATCGACCCGCTCAGCGACAGGGGCGCACCCGTCATCGACGACCTCGTGCACCGCTTCGCCGAGGTGCTCGCGCGCACCCCTGACACGGAATTCCGGGACTGGATGGCCCAGCAGTTCGAAGAGGCGCACGATCCCCGGGTCGACCGATACTGGCGGCTGGTGTGGATCGTCAACGGCTGGCAGATCGTACCGAACCTGATCCCGGTGTACCCCTGGCTCATCCAGGCCCTGCGAAAGGACCGTGACGCATAGTCACCGCAGTGGGCACGCCCTGGATCCCTGAATGAGTCCAGGGGATCGCCTGCGGACATGGGACGAGGGCGTCCAACGTCAATGTGTGACGAACGACCTGGACACCCTCGCAACGGCACTCTCTGCCCGGATTGACGACGAGCTGAAGGCTTCGCCGTGGCTGGCGCCGTGACGGCCTACCGTCGGAATCACGCCCACGCTCAGTGACGCCGAGCCGACAGCCGCGCAGGGCAACTCCCGAGGAGGCATCGAGCGATGAGTTCCGATACGAAGAGAGGTCTCCTTGGGCGGACGTGCTCATGAGGTGCCGGTAGAGGCACCGGTCGGTCCTCGGATCGTGGGCACGTGCGAACTCGACCAAGCTTGATGACTGGTGAGGAGATTCCAGCGTGAGCGACATTGTGGTCCAGAAGATCGTCCGACCTGAGCGCGCAGTATCGGGCCCGTGGCTGGAGGTGATCGCCTCGAATCTCGACTACCACCGAGCGACTTTCTTGTGGAAGTGCGAGGGCCTCTCGGAGGCACAACTGCGGCTACGTCCTGTGCGGTCGTCGGCGTTGACCCTGCTGGGGCTCATGCGCCATCTACAGGGGGTTGAGCGTGCCTGGTTCCAGCGGACGTTGGCCGGCACGACGCCTCGCTTCTTTCCCTATCGGACCTACGTCACCGCTGACAGTGGCGAGTGGTACGACGAGTCGGACGCTACGCCGGCCAGGGATGTCTACGAGGACTACCTCAAGGCGTGCGAGGAGTCGCGGCAGGCATTCGCGAAGGTGACCGTCGACGTCGCGCGTATCGTGCCGAACCCGGAATTCGGTGACACCGATGTGCGGTTCGTCCTTGAGCACGTGATCGAGGAGTACGCCCGCCACGTCGGCCATGTGGATCTCCTCCGTGAGGCCATCGATGGCGTCACTGGCGAGTAGCCTGCCGCTGCGCCCCACGAAGCATGCCGCAGCCCAGCATGCGATGAATCGGTACCGTACTGGCCGGCTACCGCTGAGCAAAATTGCCAACCACCCGTGAGTACAGGCTGGTCATCAGGAGTCTTGCGGACCGAACCTGGCCACACATCGCTGACGGTCACACCGCCGGGGCGAGGGGCCGACCGCCCCAGCGGATGCCTTTCTCGCAGCGGATGCGGGCGCGTTCCTTGCGTTCGGCGGCCAGGACGTCGCGGTGTCGGGCGTTGGCATTGCGCCACCGCAGGTAGGCGTGCAACGCCCGGCTCTGCACGGTGTGTTGGGGTAGTTTGAGTTGGCGCTGGTGGACTGCCCGTGTCGTGCTGCACCTGCCTGATCGACGACACGATCGTGAACCTGGGGAACGTGGGCACACTCACTTCGGCGGCAGCCGTTCGGCGTCGCGCTCTCGCCTTCCAGCCGCTTCGCCTTGCGGATGACGTAGTCGCCGCGCAGGAACTTGAACGCGCCGAACAGCAGCATGCCCCAGGATGTAGAGGCCGGTCACGGGGCGAGCACCAGCTTTCGCAGGGATTCGGTGTCGGGCTGGTCCGCGACGGCCGCGTCCAGGGCCAGGCCGAGCTGGTCCTCGAAGCCGTCTGCGGGATAGCGCAGGGTGGCTGAGTCGGACCAGGACAGCTGCCAGCGTGCGGCGCCGCGGGCCGTCAGTTCCCTGGTGACCAGCTGGTTCAGGGCCCGCCGCAGCGCCAGGCGGGAGAACTCGCGGGCAGTGCTGCCGGTTGCGGCCGCCGCCTGCTCGGACTTCGGGAACCGGTCGGCGATCCGCCAGCGCACGGCCGGGTCGGCGTCGATCGCGTCGAGCAGAGCCTGGAGGTCGGGGCCCGCGCCCTCGGCGGAGAGGGCCTCCCGGATGTCCGCCGTGCCTTGGGTGACGTACAAGGTCATCGACTCGTGGACCAGGTCCTCCCAGTCCACCCGCTTGAGTGCGAGCGCCTCCGGGGTGAGGACGGCCTGCTCCAGCGCGGCCAGCACCGCGTCCGGGTCGGCCAGCAGCTCCAGAGCGGGCCGCGCTGCCTGTCGGCCGCGGCCGTCGTCGGGCATGGCCTCGATCCGGGCCACCCGCTCGGCGAGCGAGGGGTGGGAGTCGTACGGGGAGGCGGGCTCGGTCGACAGCTCCCGGCGCAGCTCCTCCAGCTCGGCCGAGCGGGCGTCGAGGAGCCGGCGCAGGCCGCCGAAGACCTCGCCGGGCCGGGGCAGCAGACCGGCGCCGACGCCGAGGGTGGCGTACGAGCTCATGTAGAACGCGTGCGCCGAGCCGAGGGCATTGAGCTCGCGCAGCGCGGACGCGGCGGAGTCGCGTCCGGCGACCCGGGCCGAGGCCAGGTCGGCGGCGAGCTCCTGGCGGCGGGAGGTGGTGAGTGTGGCGCGCATGTAGAAGTTGCCGTACGCCGTGTAGATCCTGGCCATGCCGCGGTACGTCGCCCCCAGGCCCGGGGTGTCGACCATCAGGGTCTTCTTGCCCTTGGCCGCCCGCTTGGCGGCCTTCTTCTCCTGCCTCTCGCGCTCCTTGGCCTGCTTGGTGTCGGAGCGCTCGTGGAAGTGGGCGACGGTGTGTATCAGTTGGGCGCGACCACGGGCGATCAGCGGGGTGAGGAGGGTGTCGAAGTTGGCGTAGTGGCCCATCTCGTGTGCCAGTACGGCGCGCAGCTGCATCTCGTCCAGGCCCATCATCAGCGGCAGGCCGAGGTAGAGGCGACGGGCACCGGGCCGCAGGCCCAGCAGCGAGGAGTCCTCGCTGACGGCCGCGTTCACGTGCTCGATCAGCACGATCTCGTCGGGCGCTCGCGTGCCGACCTGGCGTGCGACATCGCGCATGGCCTCCCACAGCGCGGGCTCCTGGGCCTCGCTGACGGTGACGGTGATGCCGGCCGGAGGCTCGACCTTGGGGGTGCGCAGCATGAACAGGCCGCGCACGACCGGGATCGCGAGGACGACGGAGAAGACGACGATGCTGTCGGCGGTGTCCTCCGGCATGCTCCTGATGGCGGCGTAGTCGATGCCGGCCAGCGCTGCCAGCAGGACGACGCCCAGCAGGTAGAAGCCCGCGAGCAGGACAAGGGCGCGCAGAGCGCGCAGCGAAGCGCCCATATGGACAGATCCCCCCCCGGGATGAAGTGCGGTGCGGATCGCATCATGCGGCCCCAGGGGCGCTTACGGCAACTTGATCGGCGGGCCGTTCCCCCTGGTGGCGCCCTGTGCGGCGGGGACGCCCCGGCAGGCCGGGCGAACCTACCGCCTGGGCGCGACCGGCCGGTTGGGGCGGTGCCCCGCCGGAGTGCCTCCTCGGCCGTCGTCCTCCAGGGCCCGACCCCGGTGGCCGCCCGGATGCTCGGCTATAACGACGACACGACAGCCCGCCTCGCCGAAGAGGCCGGAGGAACCTGGCGCCACGATGCCCCCGGCGACCACTCACAATGACCACGAGCCCTCAGCAACTGAGGAATACGCGACTCCCGATTACGCGAGGTCGCCAGTCACACCCCGACGCCACAGGGGAGGGGCCGCCCGATAGCCAGCCAGGTCCAGGGGCGGGTCGGACTGTCCCGGGCGGGCGGAGCCCAGCGCGGAGGGCCGCCGAAGGCGCCCTTGAACGCCCCAACTCGTCGCCCTCGTCGCGCCGGAGCCCGCTTCGAACGGGGGCAACTCGTCGAACGCCCCAAGGATCAGGCAGCCTGATCTTCAGCGGGTTGGAGCCCCGTCTCGCTGATCGCGGAAGTCCACGGATACGGGCCACCGTCACGCTGCCGTCATGCCGAGTCAGACGCCTGACCGACGCCCGTCGGGACACCGACGAGGGATTGCAAGGTGCGGATCAGGTGCGCGGCGTCGGTGCTGGAGAGCGGGGCGAGGAATCGACGTTCCATCTCCTGGCGGGCCGATTCGGCATCACGCAGGCCCTCTTGTCCGGCCGACGTCAGCTGCACGACGTTTTTGCGTCGGTCCTTGGGGCTGCGCCGCCGCTCGACGAGTTCCTTGCCCTCCAATGCGTCGATGAGGCCCACCATGGTGGTGCGGTCGATGCCCAGCTTGCCCGCCGCTTCCAGTTGAGACAGCTCGTCATGTGCGTCGAGGACGGCGAGAACCGCCAGTTCGCGGCCGTCGATGCCGTACGGCGCCAAGGCCCGCGCGGACTCCTCGGTCAGACGCAGGTACGTGTGCTTGAGCAGATAGCCGAGACGGGAGGAGAGGACCTCGGGCGGTGCGTCGCGAGTCATGGCCGAAGCGTATCCGTAGGGCTGATAGTCAGCGATACTGACGATCCGCTACGGTGATGATGGCATCGCCGTCAACGGCGACGTGTCGACTCGAAGGACGCGTGGCAACCCATGTCCGACCAGAACCTCCCTTCCGTAACGTTCGGGATCAAGACCACCCCGATGCGGGTCCCCTACAAGGACATCCTCCGTGTGTGGCAGGAGGCCGACGAGCTGCCCGAAATCAAGGACGCCTGGCTGTGGGACCACCTCATGCCGATCGCCGGCCCGAAGGACGGGCAGATCCTCGAAGGGTGGACGCTGCTGAGCGCCCTGGCCGCCAGAACTCAGCGGCTGCGTCTGGGCCTGCTCGTGACGAGCAATCGGATCCGGCCGCCCGCCGTCCTCGGCAAAATGGCCACAACAGTCGACGTGATCTCCGGGGGCCGCTTGATCATGGGCCTCGGCGTGGGCGGTACCGTGCAGCCACCCAACGCGGGTGGCATCCCCGGCGACAACCCGGCCCTCGCGGAGTACGCGGCCTACGGCCTCACACTCGTGCCGCCCGCCGAAGGCATCGCCCGCCTGGAGGAGACCATCAGCATCCTCCGTGGCATGTGGACGCGGGATGTCTTCGACTTCCACGGGCGCTACTACACGCTGACCGGCAACTACAACGAGCCGAAACCTGTTCAGCAGTCAGGGCCGCCCCTGTTGATCGGCGGCTGGGGAAACAGGACGCTCCGCCTGGTCGCCGAGCAGGCCGACATCTGGAACATCCCTGGACCGCCGCACAACACGCTGGACTACATCAACGAGCGCAGTGCCGTCCTCGATGACCACTGCGCCGCCATCGGCCGTGATCCGCGGACAATCACCCGCTCCGTGCAGTACATCGTCTCCTACGACGACCCGGCCACCGACCGCAAGGCAATCACGGAGCTCATCGCCGCAGGCGTGACGCACATCGTGCTGAGCCTACGGAGCCCCTACCCCTCACGAGCCGCCCGGTGGCTCGCCACCGAGATCATCACACCCGTACGCAGCGCAACGGGAAGATTCTTATGACAGGGCCGCCCGCCACCAAAGGTGCTCCTCCCGGCCTGTCCGCCCGAGCTGACTCACCTCAACTGATCCACAGGTCTTGACTATTCCTGTGGTTGTGGCGAAGGGCGGCGGTACTGCTGCAACCGCCGCTTCCCACGACCAGAAGCTGCGCCTGCAGGCCGGACCGACGAGAAACACAATCGGCGGACGGTCGGCTGTCGGCTGTCGGCTACGCCAGCGCGATGTCCGCCTGCGGGGCGTTCAACCGGCCACTGCCGCTGTCTTGTGCCGAGGCTCGGCCGCAGCGGACTCCGCAGTGGCTGCAGCGGTGTAGAAGACGGATGAGCCCTGCTTGGCGCGATGCGCACGGCTTTTGGCGACCAGATTTTCGAGGGTGGTGCGCACGACGGTCGCCTTGATGTTGCGGTCGGGGTGGGCCTGCGCGAGCGCTGTAGTGATTTCGGCGGCGGAACGCGGCTCGCTGTGCTGCTCAAGATGGCCGTGGATCAGATCGACAAGGCTCGGCTTGGCGGCTGTGACGGTGGCCTTGGCGGCTGAGGAGGCCTTGGCTGCGGTCTTCTTGGGCGCCGCCTTCTTCGGCTTGTTCTGCCGGGGCGTGGGTGATGCCTGGCGCGGCATGGTCTGGGCGCCTGCGGAGTTGGCCCCGGTGGTGGGGAGTGCGCTGCCGAGGGCCTGCTGCATGTTCACCAGTACGGAGTGGTCACCCTGCAGGGCGCGCATCTGCTCCTGCAGTGCTTCGATGTCCGCGGCGATACGTTCCTGCTCCTTGGCGTTGCGCTCAAGGTCGCCGGTCACCTGCGCGGTGTACTGCGACATCAGTTCTGTGGCCGGGGCTTGCACGTCAGACATGACAGGGGGCCTTTCTTCATTCGCGGCCACGGCGGTGAGAGACGATGAGCCGAGGCCGCGCATAGATGGGGGAGCGGGTTCCGCTAGTGATGACGGGGATGCCCGCGGGAAGCAACTGCGCGGCTCGCAGCCGCGTAGTGATAGTACGCACGAACGGAACCCAACGTTCCAGCCGGGCGAAATGCCGCACATGCTCGTCCAAGAACAGCGGCCGGCGGTTGCGGGGCATCGTCAGCGCCGGCGTGGTCTGCACGGCACCACGCCTTGACCCGTGGTCACAAACGATCACGATGCAGATGGCCGCACCTCTGCCCTCAGGCACCCCACCCACCAAGCTGACCAGCTACGGCTTTCTACGCCTCACGAACTACAGCTGCCGTGTCCTTGCGCCAGGCCAACTGCCTGGCCGATGCGGGAATTCGGAAAGGCTCACGGCCTCAGCTGTGGCGGCAGAAAGGAGTAATTGTGTGCCGGGCTGCGCAGAACATTAAGCATGGCCAGTTCAGTGCTTCTCTCCTTCATGGGATTGATCGGAACCTTGATCGGTAGTGGCCTGACGGGGTTCCTCGCCCTTCGGTCGGAACGCACGAAGCATCAAGCCCTGGAGCAACAGGAGGAGCGTCAGTCTCGTAGGCAGGAGAGGCTGCAGGCATTGGATCTTCGCCTGGAGCATCACCGGTGGAGACGAGACCACAGGAAGATGATCTATCAGGAGTTCGCCGAGAAATCTCAGATGGCCCGGATAGCGGCCCTTGACCATCACCGGTCATGCCTGCCGGATGCTTCCGAATCAGAGCACGTGGGAGAGATTCGTTTGCGGGGTCGGAACGCATACAGGAATGCGTTGATGACTTCCTACGCGGTCGAGTTGCAAGGGCCTGAAGAGGTGGCTGCTCGGGCGAACGAATGTATCTCGAGTCTCCGGGACCTGCTGAACTGTGCGGAGGAGCATGAGTCGAGGTCCACGTCAGGGGTGCTGACCCCGGAAGACGTCGCGGAAATGGATGAGCAGATATCAGTGCGCTTCAACGAGGCGCAGAGGAAGCTTCAGCTCTTCATCCGTGCTGGGTGCGCGGCTTTGGATCGGCCCATGCCGCCCAATTGACCCGTGGCCGAAGCCTTGTATGTGCGATTCAGGTCCCATGCCGGTACATGTGACGGGTGCCGCACCGGGGGCGTGCCGACGTATGCGGAGGCTGTTGGTCAGCTCGGCTGCGGAGACCGATCCGGGGGCGGGGGCGACGCTTCGCACATGGCCAGCGCGGTTCGCGCCAGCCCGCGCAGCCAGGCGTGGGCGTGGTCGGTGTCGTAGCGCTGATGCCACGACAGGTATATCGGTGCCGACGGCAGTTCGAGCGGGAGGGGGAGCACGACCAGGCCGAGGTCGGCGACCGCTGACCGCGTGGTGGCTTCGGGGACGCTGATCAGGAGATCGGAGCCGCGCACGAACTCCAGCGCGGCCGCTTCCGTGGGCGCGGTCGCCACGACGTGGCGGGTGAGGCCGAGCTGCGCGAGGGCGTCGTCGAGGGCATTGCTGAGGTTGCCGCGCCGCGAGACGGTGACGTGCTCGGCGGCGGCGTACTGCTTTGCGGTGACGGTCCTGACACGGGTGAGGGGGTGCCCCTGCCTCACGACGATGACGAGGCGGGCCTCGCCCACGTTCTCGGCACGGATCTCCGGTGCGCTCGGGCGGTTGGCGTTGGCCTCCAGGTCGACCTCGCCGCGCCGCAACTCGGGGGTGTCGATGCTCGATTCCGCGACGAAGCGCAATCGCACGCCCGGTGCCTGTCCGCGCACGGCCGCGAGCAGTGCGGGGCCGCTCAATGCGACCAGGGAATCGTGCCAGCGGAGTGTGAATGTGCGCTCCAACGTTGCCAGATCGAGTTCACGGCTGGGTGCCAGCACCCCCTGGACCTGGTGCAGCAGCTCGTGCACCTGTTCCCGGACGGCGATGGCATACGGGGTGGGGGTCATCGTGCGTCCGGTGCGCACCAGGATCTGGTCCCCGGTCGTGCGCCGGATTCGGCCCAGACTCCGGCTCATTGCGGGGGCGGTGACGTGCAGGCGTGCGGCCGCCCCAGCCACACTTCCCTCCTCCAGCAGTGCGTCGAGCGCGGCGAGCAGGTTCAAATCCAATTGCATGTGAGTAATCCTAGCCGTGCTTTACATGCATTTGAAGTTAATCAAAGGGCTCTATACCTTCGAAACAAGAGCGCAAGACGGAACGCAGAGCTCGGCCCGACCGGCCTCATCACCCCTCCTCGACACGGGAGTTCCACCATGTCCGAAATGCTTCAGACCACTGACGCCGCCGCCTCCGACGCCGACCTGCTCGGCCAGACCGCGATCGCCGTGCGCGCGGCCGGTTCGGCGCTGCGCGAGCGCTTCGGCGAGGTGGTCGGCTACCAGACCCGTGAAGAGCTGATGCGCGCACTCGCCGCCAACGACAACACGGCCCTCGACATCCTGCGCCCCCGCCTCACGCACCTGCGCCCGGACGCCGGCTGGGTGGAGGACGAGCTGGACGGCGGGGCGCTGCCGCCCGGCGAATGGTGGGTCGTGGATCCGGCCGAAGGCAACGTCAACCACCTGCACGCCCTGCCGGAGTGGGCGGTGACCGCCACCCTCGTGCGCGAGAACCAGCCGGTACTCACCGTGGTCCACCTGCCGTTGACCGGCGAGACCTACACCGCGCTTGCCGGTGCGGGTGCCTACCTCGACGGCCGGCCGCTGCGCGTCTCCCAGGCCGCGGACCTCGGCCTGAGCATCGTGGCCACCAGCCAGGCCCGGCCGGACGAGGACGAGAAAGTCGTGCGGCGCGTCGGCTCCTCGATCACCGCGATGCTCTTCGACGCGCTCGTCGTCCGCACCGCCGTGCCCGCGACCCTGCACCTGGTGAACGTGGCCGCCGGCCGGATCGACGCCTTCTGGCAGTTCGCCGGCGCCCGCGCGGACCTGTTGCCCGGGGCGCTGCTCGTCACCGAGGCCGGCGGACAGATCTCCGACGCCGAGGGCCGCCCCTGGACCCCGCAGAGCGAGAGCTTCCTGGCCGCCGCGCACGGCGTCCACGCCGAAGCCGTCGCCACGCTCTCACGCTGACCGCGCACCACAACCTGCACGCATGGAAGGACCAGATCACCATGACCACGATCGCAGTTCTCGGAAACGGCCGAGTCGGCGGCAACCTGGCCACAGCCCTCACCCGGGCAGGGCATGAGGTGACCGTGGCGGACCGCGCGCCGGGCGCCGCCGCCGACGCAGCCCGGACCGCCCAGATCGTCATCAACGCCACCCCGGGCGCCGGCTCGCTGGACGGGCTCGTCGCCCTGCGCGAGGAACTGCGCGACAAGATCCTCGTCGACGTCTCCAACGCCACCGTCGACGGACCGGACGGGCTGCCCGCCGACCTGATCTACCCCGGCTCGAGCCTCGCCGAGCAACTCCAGGAAGCGCTCCCCGAAACGCGCGTCGTCAAGACACTCAACACCATGCTCTTCCCGGTGATGACTGCGCCGGCCATGCTCACCCGGGCGCCCGACGCCTTCCTCTCCGGCGACGACCCGCAGGCCAAGCAGACTGTCCGCGAACTGCTTGCCAGCCTCGGCTGGCGCAAGGAGTGGATCACTGATCTCGGCGGGATCCAGACCGCCCGCGCCACGGAGGCCGCAATACTGTTCGTGCCGCACGTGATTCGGTCCAGCGGGTTCGCGCCCTTCGCGATCTCGATCGCCCGCTGATCCGCACACAGTGGACCGCCCCCGGCGGGCCCACCGCGAGGCCTTCGGCATACCCGTCAGAACAATCAGCTCATCGCGAACCTCCCCCTCCGCTCGGCGCCACGACGACCCCGCCGGTTACCCCGGGAGAGGGAATCCGGCGGCACGCATGTGACGGACAAGGGTCCCCCGAGTACATCGCCCCGTGATGGTGAAATGGCCCCGAGGTGTGCTGTGAGCAGCAGTTTCATGCCGCTCCCAGCCCCGCGGCGGGAAACGTTGCACGGCTTTGACGCGCCAGCCGCTGTCAGACCCCCTCCCTAGGTTCAGCTGCGGCTGCCCCATCCCGGCGGCAGGCACCTCTCATCCCGGAGACGAAGATGACACCCCGTCAGCCCGCGACCGTTCCCACCGACGACCTGCCGACCGTGATTCGGCAATGGGCCGAAGACCGCTCCGTGTATCTGCTGCCCGCTCTGGCAACGGCTGACGAACAGCACACAGTGCACCTGGAACCCGAGGACATGACGATCGACGCATACTGCGGCCTGGCCGACGCGTTGGGCGTCAAGGTGGTCTACCAGAACATCGAGCGCTTCGAGGCCGACTCCTTCGCCCAGGTCGTGCTCACTGCGACGGACAGCGACGAAGAGGAGCAGACCCCCGACATGCTGCTCGACGAAGCCTCCCTGAGGCAATACAAGAGCCTGCGTGCACAGGCGCGCCCTCACGACGGCCGCACCCTTGGCGTCGAACTGTGCTTCGTCCACCACGGTGTCGCCCACCTCTGGGAGATGACAGCACCCTGGTACGAGGACCTGGACGCCGGGTTGCAGGACCTGCTGGCGCTGAAGGAACACGCCGAGGAGGAACGCCTCAACCAGACCGAAGACCCTGCTGTCGAGGAGGCGCGGCAGACGGCCATGACCCAACAGCTCAGGCAGCTGCCCGAATTCCGCTCGGCCAGGACCGCCGCCGACCGATGTGAGATCGCCGAACGCCTCTTCCCCGAACCGGACGACGAGGACGACTACCACCACAGCCGGCGAGTGCGTCGCGTCCTTGCCGACGCCCACGCCGCAGTGCAGCGCGACACCAAGACCGTCTACGAGGACTACGAGAACGGACTCGATCAGCTCGCAGAGGAGCTGATCAGCAGCGGCCTGCTCGACCTCACGCACGGAGCCGCGCCCCGGCGGATCAAGACAGCCGACTTTCTGACGGCGCGCTCCGGCGGCTACCCGCCTCCGGTGCGCACTGTGACGCTGCTGATGGACCGGCTGAAGAACAGCAAACTCCCGACCCAGGGCATCCTGCCTTTGTAACCCCCGGCCCGGACCCGCGGCGGTGACGGTGAGCACGAGAACCGTGCCGACCGGCCACAGCCGCAGGCCGCTCCGCCCGGTCCGGCGCCTGGGCAGATGTGCGGGAGGGGGGGCCCGGGATC
>NZ_JBMNDS010000084.1:43443-45495 GCF_052543295.1 Streptomyces sp. SAS_270 | reverse complement strand
TCTCCCCGGAGCGGTTGTTGCCGTCCGGGGCATCCGCGTACGCGGGGTGTGCGGGTTACGCGGCCGCGCGCCCCAGGGTGAAGACGCGCGCCGTCTCCGCGACACGGCGGCCGAGGTGTTCGGCGGTGGCCGTGTCGGACTTGTGGACGGCGTCGGGGCCCTCGTCGACGTTCGTCTGGGCGGCCGCACCGGCGAAGACACCGAGGCGGTTCAGGTCGTGCTCGGAGCCCTCGCTGTTGTTCCAGCCCGGGTGCAGGCCGAGGTTGACCCAGTTCATGCCGTGCTGCGCGGCGAGGATCTGGAAGAACTGCAGGGTGTGCAGCTTGTCGCCGCTCTTGGAGCCGGAGTTGGTGAAGCCGGCGGCCAGCTTGTCCTTCCAGTCCTGCCCGAACCAGCGCTTGGAGGACGCCTCCGCGAAGACGTGGAAGGCGCCGGACGCGGTGCCCATGTACGTCGGCGAGCCGAAGACGATCGCGTCCGAGGCGTCGAGGCTCGCCCACTGCTCCTCGGTGATCTCGGAGACGTCGATCAGGTGCACCTCGGCGCCCGCGTCGATGGCACCCGCGCGGACCGCCTCGGCGAGGACCGCCGTGTGGCCGTAGCCCGAGTGGTAGGCGATGGAGACAACAGGGGTGGTCACGTTACGTACTCCTCATGGGGACGAAAACGGGAGCCGCGCCGAAGCGGCAGCTCACCGGCAATGCCAAAAGGAAAGCACTAACTTCTAGTTAGTGCAACCTCCTGGTTAGCGCTGCACTCGAGTACGCTTGAGGAATGGACATCACACAGGAGCGCACGGAGGAGCAGGACCTTCCGTACAACGTGTTCGCCAAGGCGTGCCCCTCCCGCGGCACCCTGGAGCACGTCACCGGCCGCTGGGGTTCACTCACGCTGGGCGCGCTGTACGACGGCTCGTCCCGCTTCAACGAACTGCGCCGACGCGTCGACGGCGTCAGCGAGAAGATGCTCTCCCAGACCCTGCACGCACTGGAGCGCGACGGCCTGGTGCACCGCGAGGCGCAGCCCACGAACCCGCCGCGCGTCGACTACCGGCTCACCCCGCTCGGCCGCGAGGTCGCCGAGCGCGTGCTGACCCTCGTCCACTTCGTGGAGGGCCACATGGACGACGTACTCACGGCCCGCGAGTCCTACGACGAGACGCGCGGCGCCCGCTGACAGCGCGGGCAGAAGTAGCTGGACCGGTTCATCCACGCGCGCCGGCGCATCGGCGTCCCGCACCGGCGGCAGGGCTCGCCCTCACGCCCGTACGCGTCGAGCGACCGGTCGAAGTACCCCGACTCACCGTTGACGTTGACGTACAGGCTGTCGAAGCTGGTGCCCCCTGCGGCGAGCGCGTCGTTCATGACGTCGCGGATGTGGCCGAGCAGCTCGGTGGTGCGCGGCCGGGTGAAGGTTTCCGTGGGGCGCTCGTAGTGCAGCCTGGAGCGCCAGAGCGCCTCGTCGGCGTAGATGTTGCCGACGCCGCTGATCAGTGACTGGTCGAGCAGCGCGCGCTTGATGGTCGTGCGCCGGGCACGCAGCGCCGTGTGGAACGCGGTGTCGTCGAACAGGGGATCCAGCGGGTCGCGCGCGATGTGCGCGATGACGTCCGGCAGGCCGTCGGGAGTGTTCTCGTGCAGGGAGAGTCCGCCGAAGGTGCGCTGGTCGACGAAGCGCAGCTCGGTGCCGAGGGCGTCCTCGAAGCGGATACGGACGCGCAGGTGCTTCTCGTCGGGGGCGTCCTCGGGCTGCACCAGGAGCTGACCGCTCATGCCGAGGTGCGCGAGCACGGAGAAAGGCGAGTCGTCGAGCGGCAGCCACAGGTACTTGCCGCGCCGCCGGGCCTCGCCGATGCGGTGCCCCGCGAGCGCCTTCGCGAAGCCTTCGGGTCCCGCCAGATGCCGTCGTACGGCCCGTGGGTGCCGTACCTCGACGGTCTTCACGGCCCGCCCGCTGACCCAGCGCTCCAGACCGCGCCGTACCACTTCGACCTCGGGCAACTCGGGCACGGTGCTCCTCGTCAAGGGAACGAACCCCGTCGCACCGCAGTGC
>NZ_JBMNDS010000084.1:0-43433 GCF_052543295.1 Streptomyces sp. SAS_270 | reverse complement strand
GGTGCGGTGCGCCGGGGTTCGGATACTTCGCCTGCGTGATGAAGGATTCAGGCCGTGGCCGGGTCGCTCGTCGGAGCCGAGGGGGTGTCGACCGTCCCCTCGGTGACCTGGGCCGACGCCTCGGCAGCCTGGGCTGCCTGCTCGGCGGCCCGGGCCGACTCGATGCGCTCGTCCGCGGCGGAACGGATCGCACGCCACGCGGACTCCGCGGCCTGCTGTTCCGCCTCCTTCTTGCTGCGGCCGGTGCCGGTGCCGTACGAGACGCCTCCGACGCGGGCGGCAGCAGTAAAGGTCTTCTCGTGATCCGGGCCGGTCTCCGAGACCAGGTACTCGGGAACCCCGAGCCCCTCGGTCGCGGTGAGCTCCTGGAGACTGGTCTTCCAGTCCAGGCCGGCACCGAGATTCGAGGACTTCTCGATCAGTGGGTCGAAGAGACGGTGGACGAGTTCGCCCGCCGCGTCGAGACCCTGGTCGAGATAGACAGCGCCGATCACCGCTTCAAGGGTGTCGGCGAGGATGGACGCCTTGTCCCGGCCTCCTGTGCCCTCTTCACCCCGGCCGAGCCGGATGAAGGAGCCCAGTTCGAGACCGCGACCGACCTCCGCCAGCGCACGCGAGTTGACCACCGCGGCCCGCAACTTGGCCAGTTGGCCTTCAGGCAGGTCGGGGTGGGTGCGGTACAGCGTGTCCGTTACCACGAGGCCGAGGACGGAGTCCCCGAGGAACTCCAGGCGCTCGTTGGTCGGCAGACCGCCGTTCTCGTATGCGTACGAACGGTGGGTCAGCGCACGCACCAGAAGGGCGGACTCGAGCTTGTACCCGAGCCGCCCTTCCAGAAGCGTGTGGGACGAGGCTGTGTTGTCCGCCTTTTTCTTGGCGTTTGATTCCGCCTTGGCGTCAGACATCAGACCTCTCACCAGCCGCTCAGACCTCGAGGACCTGGCGCTTGTTGTAGGTGCCACAAGCAGGGCACGCGATGTGCTGCAGCTTGGGCTCGTGGCAGCGCTCGCACGCAACCAGGGTGGGGACCGCAGCCTTCCACTGCGACCGGCGGTGGCGCGTGTTGCTGCGCGACATCTTCCGCTTCGGAACAGCCACGGCTACTTCTCCTGCTTCTCGTCGGCGTGCGCTGATGGAAGCGCGCCGCCGCTCAACTCGTCCTTCTCGCCGTCTCCGGATGAACCAGCGAGTCCCTGCAGTGCCGCCCAACGGATGTCGACGGCGTCGTGGTGGTGGTCCGGGTCGTCCGCAAGCCGGACTCCGCATTGGGAGCACAGGCCGGGGCAGTCGTCCTGATCCACCGGCTGCATCGGCAGTGCGAGCACCACCGCATCACGCAGCACGGGTTCGAGGTCGAACAGGCCGTCCTCGATGAAGAGCGTGTCCTCGTCTTCCTCGGCGTCGTCGGCCGGCTCCGCTTTGGGGCGGCCCCGGTCGTCGGCGTCAGGGTACGAGAACATCTCCTGGAATTCCGCTTCGAGCTCCAGCCCGAGCGGCTCCAGACACCTTACGCACTCCCCCTTGGCCAGTGCACGGGCGGTGCCTGTGACGAGCACCCCTTCCATGACCGACTCAAGCCGGAGCTCCAGCTCCACCGGGGCGCCTTCCGGCACTCCGATGACCCCTTCGATACCGAAGTCCTTGGGGGCGTCGACCGTGCGGTTCAGGCGCTGCAGCGCGCCAGGACGCCGTCCCAGCTCGTGTGTGTCGAACACGAGAGGGTTGCGGTGGTCAAGGCGGGCGTTCAGAGCCATTCCTGCTTTCGATCCTCGAAGCTCAAAGGGGTGCTGCCCCTGGCGTTCCCGGGCAGCTGTGATCGCGGACGTACGCGCGACCGAAGAGCCAGGATACTGGACCTTTCCCTCTCGGCCCAATCCGGTGTGCGCCGGGGCCCTCAGTGACCGCCGCGCCCCTGTTCGTACGCCCTCAGCTGCTCCGCACTGATCATGCCGGTGTCGAAGAGGCTGGTCTCGTCGAGAGCCTGCGTCTGCGGCTGCTGCTGCTCGGGCTGGGCGTAGACCTGCTGCCCCTGGTGCACGGCGTTCTGGTCGTAGCCCTGCTGCTGGTCGTAGCCCTGCTGCGCGTACGCGGCGTACGGATCGGTCTGCTGGTAGCCGTAGGGGTCCTGCTGGGCGTACTGCTGCTGGTAGCCGTAGGCGTCCACCTGCTGGGGGGCGGCCTGCTGCTGGTAGCCGTAGGGGTCCTGCGGCTGTTCGGCGGGGGCGGGGGTGTCCGCGAGGTCCGCGAGGCCGGCCAGGTAGTCGGCGTCGCTGGTGTGCGCGCCGGAGGTCCCGTCGTCCGCGAGGTCGCTCAGATCGCTCAGGTCGTCGCTGGCGATCCGGCCGTGCAGCTTCTGACGGCCGCGGCCGACCGCGTCCAGGGTCTTGGCGAGGACGGCCTCGAAGGCGCCGAGCTTCACGTCGACGTAGTCGTCGGCGTTGCGGCGCAGCGTCTCGGGGTCGTGGCTGCGCTCCGGGGCGTCCTCGTCCTCGTAGCCCTGCTCGTCGGTGCCGGGGCCGGTGCCCAGGAGCTTCTCGCGGCCGCGGCCGACGGAGCCGAGGGTCTTGGTGAGGACGACCTCGAAGTTGGCGAGCTTGGAGTCGACGTAGTCGTCGGCCTCCGCGCGGACCTCCTCGGCCTCCTGGCGGGCCTCGGTGAGGATGCGGTCGGCCTCGTTCTGCGAGCGGCGGGCGACCTCGGTGTCGGAGATCAGGGAGCCGCGTTCGGCGTGTGCGCCCTCGATGATCCGCTGGGCCTCCAGCCGGGCCTGCTCGACCATGTGCGCCTGGTCGCCGATGAGCTCCTGGGCCTGGGCGAGGGAGCCGGGCAGCGCCTGGCGCACTTCCTCGAGCATCGAGAGCAGCTCGGCGCGGTTGACCACGCACGAGGCCGACATGGGCATCGACCGGGCGCCGGACACCGCCGCGACGATCTCATCGAGCTTCTTCTGCACGTCCACCGTGTGCTCGCCACTCTCTACAGCTGTGATGGAGACGGACGGGTCGACTGTACGACCACTCCCGCCCCGCCCGACACCGGGTGACGGACCGTCAGCTCCCGGCGGGCGCCTCAGTCCTTCCGCAGTCGTCCCTTGAGTACTTCGAGAACCTGGGGCGGCACCAGGTGGGACACGTCGCCGCCCCAGGTCGCGACCTCCTTGACGAGGGAGGACGACAGGAAGCTGTACGTGGGGTTGGTGGGAACGAAGAGGGTCTCCACGCCCGACAGACCGTTGTTCATCTGGGCCATCTGCAACTCGTAGTCGAAGTCGCTGACGGCGCGCAGGCCCTTGACGATCGCCGGGATGTCGCGCTGCTTGCAGAAGTCGACGAGGAGTCCGTGGAAGGACTCCACCTCCACATTGCCGTAGTCGGCGGTGACCTGGCGGAGCAGGTCGAGGCGCTCCTCGACGGTGAACAGGCCCTTCTTGGCCTGGTTGATCATCACGACGACATGCACCACGTCGTACAGCTTGGAGGCGCGGGCAATGATGTCGAGGTGTCCATTGGTCACAGGGTCGTACGACCCGGGACAGACGGCGCGGCGCAACTGAGTTCCCTCGCTCTCCGGTCCGGTCATCGTGCGTCTTCGCACGTAGAGGCGGCGCGACCGTACCAAAACGTTCCCTCGCCGTAGCGACGGGCCCGGATCGCGTCGAAGCCGTCCGGCCACTCGAATACGCCGCCTCTGGTGCTGCGCTCCACGGTGACGAGGGCTTCGCCCGCGAGCCACCCCTGCGTGCGGAGTGTGAGCAGAATCTCGCGAAGATCGGCGTCCGAGACGGCGTACGGCGGGTCGAGGAAGACCAGGTCGTACGGTGCCGTGGGCGCCGCGCCCTGGATGATCTGCTCCGCTTTGCCCGACCTGACCTCGGCGCCGGGCAGCCCCAGCGACTGCACGTTCTCCCGGATGACCCGGGCCGCGCGGGCGTCGGCCTCCACGAGGAGGGCGTGGCCGGCGCCGCGGCTGAGCGCCTCCAGGCCCACGGCGCCCGAGCCGGCGTACAGGTCGAGCACGCGCTCGCCCTGCAGGGGGGCGCCGAGCAGGGACTGCCACGTGGAGAAGAGGCCCTCGCGCGCCCGGTCGGAGGTGGGGCGGGTGCCATTGCCCGGCGGCACGGCGAGGCGACGTCCCCCGGCTGCGCCGGCGATCACGCGGGTCATCTTCGGTCCTTGGTCGTGGACGGTTTCACGTTCAGTGTGGCTGGTCGCGCCCTCGTGGCGGTAACCGCATGGGGATTACGGCCGCGCGCCCCTTGGGCAGTCTCCCTCACCCCTTCTCCAGGTACTGCTCCCTCTCCTCGTCCAACAGGGCGTCCAGGGCCGTCCGCAGGCCGGGGAGGTCCCTCAGCTCGGGGTCCGCCGCCACGACCGCCGCGGCCTCTTCCCTTGCCTCGGCGATGATCTCCTCGTCCTCGATGACGGCGAGCATCCGCAGGGAGGTGCGGGCCCCGGACTGGGCCTGGCCGAGGACGTCACCCTCGCGGCGCTGCTCCAGGTCGATACGGGAGAGCTCGAAGCCGTCGAGGGTGGCCGCCACCGCGTTCAGCCGCTGGCGGGCCGCGCTCGCCTCGGGCATCTCGCTGACCAGGAGACACAGGCCCGGCGCCGAGCCACGGCCGACCCGGCCGCGCAACTGGTGGAGCTGCGACACACCGAACCGGTCGGCGTCCATGATCACCATCGCGGTGGCGTTGGGCACGTTGACCCCGACCTCGATGACCGTGGTGGCGACCAGGACGTCCGTCTCACCGGCGGCGAAGCGGCGCATCACGGCGTCCTTGTCGTCGGGCTGCATGCGACCGTGCAGCACCTCGACCTTGAGCCCTTGGAGGGGCCCCTTGGCGAGTTGGTCGGCGATGTCGAGGACGGCGAGCGGGGGCCGCTTCTCGGCCTCGTCCTCGGGGGACTTCTTCTTGCCCTTCCTGGAATCGGCTGCTTCCTCGGCGTCGTCGCCGATGCGCGGGCAGACGACGTACGCCTGATGGCCGTTGCTCACCTCCTCGCGCACCCGCTCCCAGGCCCTGGCCAGGAAGTGCGGCTTGTCGGCGGCCGGGACGACATGGCTGGCGATGGGCGAGCGCCCGGCGGGGAGCTGGTCGAGGACGGAGGTCTCCAGGTCACCGAAGACGGTCATCGCGACCGTGCGCGGGATGGGCGTGGCGGTCATGACGAGCAGGTGCGGGGGCTGTTTGCCCTTGCCGCGCAGGGCGTCGCGCTGCTCGACACCGAAGCGGTGCTGTTCGTCCACCACGACCAGACCGAGGTCGTGGAACTGCACCTTGTCCTCGATCAGCGCGTGGGTGCCGATGACGATCCCGGCCTCCCCCGTCACCAGGTCCAGCAGTGCCTGCCGGCGCCCGGCGGCGCCCATCGACCCGGTGAGCAGCACGACCTTGGTGGAGTGCTCGGCCCCGCCGAGCATGCCGCCCTCGGCGAGCTCCCCCATCATCTCGGTGACCGACCGGTGGTGCTGCTGTGCGAGGACTTCGGTGGGCGCGAGCATGGCGGCCTGTCCGCCCGCGTCGACGACGGCGAGCATGGCGCGCAGGGCCACCATCGTCTTGCCGGAACCGACCTCTCCCTGGAGCAGCCGGTGCATCGGATGCTCGGTCGCGAGGTCGTCGAAGATCTCCTTCGAGACCTTCTGCTGACCGTCCGTGAGGGTGAAGGGGAGTTTGGCGTCGAAGGCGGTGAGGAGACCGTCGGGCCGGGGTTTCCTTGCCACGGCCGGGAGTTGGGCGTCGGCGTGGCGGCGGCGGGCCAGGGCGACCTGGAGGACGAAGGCCTCGTCCCACTTGAGGCGTGAGCGGGCGTCCTCGATGTCCGCCTTGGTGTGCGGGCGGTGGATCTTCAGGAGGGCTTCGGGGAGGGAGACCAGGCCTCGGCCGTCCCGGAGGGAGTCCGGCAGCGGGTCGACGGCCTCCTGGGCGCTCGGCAGCACCAGCTGGACGCACTTGGCGATCTTCCAGGACTCCAGCTTGGCGGTCGCCGGGTAGATCGGGATGAGGGCGCCCGCCCAGCTGTCGACGCTCTCGGCGGCCTCGTCGCTGTCGCCGCGCAGCGGTTCGTACGCCGGATGGGCCAGTTGCAGGCGGCGGTTGAAGACGGAGACCTTGCCCGAGAACATCGCGCGCGTGCCGGGCAGGAGCTCCTTGTGCGGCTTGTGCACGCCGCTGCCGAAGAAGACCAGCTGGAGGCGGCCGCTGCCGTCCGTGATGGTCACTTCGAGCCGCTGGCCCTTGCCCCGGGGCGCCTTGGAGGAGGCGAAGGTGAGCAGCCGGGCGTCGGCGACCTGGGCGACCACCGTCACGTGCTCGTCCATCGGCAGGTCGGCGAGGTGCGTGAGCTGCCCGCGCTCCTCGTATCTGCGCGGGTAGTGGTGCAGCAGATCCCCGACGGTGTGCAGGCCGAGGTGCTCGGCCATCACCTTCGCGGTGGCGGGTCCGAGCGTTTTCTTCAGTGGTTCATCGAGCACGGGCACGAGATCCATTGCACACCACCGCACTGACAATGCGGCATACGTCCCCCGAATCCGCTGGTCGCGCGGCTCGTTCTCGTCGGCCGGGCCGACGGTTTTCCCCTGGTCAGACAGGTCGGTCCGGGCCTAGGATGACGCGCTCCGGCCCTTTCGCGGTCACCGCCTGACGGGACCGCCCGACCCCGCGCCGTCGCCCGTTCCCCCCTCCGGCGCTGCGACGATGGACTCTGAGACTTCCCAGTCACCCCAGGCACCTCAGTCACCTCTTCCGCCTCATACCTTCCAGGTCGACCTGCGTGGTCTGGTGGACCTGCTCTCCCATCACCTCTATTCGAGCCCCAAGGTCTATCTGCGGGAGCTGCTGCAGAACGCCGTGGACGCGATCACGGCACGGCGCGCCGAGCAGCCGGACGCGCCCGCCGAGGTGCGGCTGTACGTCGAGGGCGGCGCCCTGCGCGTCGAGGACTCCGGCGTGGGGCTCACCGAGTCCGATGTGCACAGCCTCCTCGCCACCATCGGCCGCAGCTCCAAGCGGGGTGAGGGCCTGGAGTCCGCGCGCTCCGACTTCCTGGGCCAGTTCGGCATCGGCCTGCTGGCCTGCTTCGTCGTCGCCGAGCGCATCCGGGTCGTCAGCCGCAGCGCGCGGACGCCCGACGCCCCGCCCGTGGAGTGGACGGCGGCCGACGACGGCTCGTACACCGTGCGGACGCTGCCCGACGAGGCCCGCACCGAACCGGGCACCACCGTGCACCTGGTGGCGCGGGCCGGGGCCGGCGAGTGGCTGAGCGAGGAGCGGGTGCGCTCGCTGGCCCGGGACTTCGGGTCGCTGCTGCCGTACGACGTGCGCGTGGGCGGTGAGGCGGTCACGGACCTTCCGGCGCCCTGGGACCGCCCGTACCCGAGCCCCGCCACCCGAAGGGTGGCCCTGGCGCGGCACTGCCACGACCTGTTCGGCTTCACGCCGCTGGACTCGATCGACCTGGACGTCCCGCTCGCCGGTGTCCGAGGTGTGGCCCATGTCCTGCCGTCCGCGGTCAGCCCCGCCCAGCGCGCCGGACACCGGGTGCACCTCAAGGGCATGCTGCTGACCGACCGGGCCGAACAGCTGCTGCCCGACTGGGCGTTCTTCGTGCGCTGCGTCCTGGACACGGACAGTCTGCGGCCCACGGCGTCACGCGAGGCGCTGTACGAGGACGAGACCCTGGCGGCCGTACGCGAGGCGCTCGGCGAGCGGATCCGCGACTGGCTGACCGGACTCGCGGCGGGCGACCCCGAGCGCCTCACGGCCTTCCTGTCCGTGCACCACCTGGGCGTGAAGTCCCTGGCGCGGCACGACAAGGAGATGCTGCGCACGATGCTGCCGTGGCTGCCCTTCGAGACGACCGACGGACGGCTGTCCCTGGAGGAGTTCGCACAGCGGCACCCGGTGGTGCACTTCACGCGGACCGTGGAGGAGTACCGGCAGGTCGCGCCGATCGCGTCCGCGCAGGGCGTCGGGGTGATCAACGGCGGTTACACGTACGACAGCGAGCTGGTGGAGGCGCTGCCGTCCGTACGCCCCGGGACGGTCGTCGCCGAGCTGGACGCCGACACGGTGACCGCGCACCTGGACTCCGTCGACCCGGCCGAGGAACTGGCTCTGGCGGGCTTCCTGTCCGCGGCGCGGGCGAAACTCGACCCCCTGGGCTGCGACGTCGTGCTGCGCGCCTTCCACCCCCTCTCGGTGCCCGCCCTGCACCTGGACGACCGCTCGGCCCGCCACGAGCAGGCCCGCGCGGACGCCGAGGAGCAGGCCGACGACCTGTGGGCGGGCATCCTCGGCTCGCTGCGCGGGAGTGCCCCACGCGCGCGTCTGGTGCTCAACCACCTCAACCCACTGATCCGAAGGATCAGTTCACTGCGCGATCCCGACCTGATCGGCACGGCCACGGAGTCCCTCTACGGACAGGCCCTGCTGATGGCGCAGCGCCCGCTGCGGCCCGCGGACTCCGCGCTCCTGAACCGCGCGTTCATCGGCCTCCTCGCATGGGCCACCCACACCGACACCGGGGAGGACGGCCGCCGATGAGCCGGGCCATGGACTTCGACAGCCTGCGCGAGGCGATGGCGGACAACGGCGAGCAGCCGGAGGGGCCGGCCCGCAACGCACGCGCGGAGCAGCTGCTCACCGAGGCCGAGAAGCTGGACATCCCCCTCGCCGTGATCGAGGCGCTCGGACACCAGCTGAAGGTCTACAACTACAGCTCCGAGAAGGACAAGATGTTCGTCCCCTTCGCGCGCCTGCTGCGCATGTGGGACGAGCACCCCGAGGACTTCGACGAGTACGAGATCCACTCGCTGCACTGGGTCTTCAAGTGGATGACGGCCGGAATGCTGGACCAGCCGCACATCCCGCTCGCCTCCATAGAGAAGTGGCTCGGCGAGATGGAGCGCCGCTACCGGCTGGCCGGACACTCCGAACGGGCGGTGCGCGGCGCCGAGTTCAGCGTGGCCGCGCACATCGGGGACGTGGGGCGTGCCGAGCGGGCGTTCGCCGCCTGGCTGGCCGCCGACCGGGACAGCATGGCCGACTGCCACGCGTGCGAGCTGCACAGCCAGGGCTGGTGGCGAGCCGAGCGCGACGCGGACGCGGAGGCGTTGGAGCTGTGGCGCCCGGTCCTGGAGGGCGAGCACACCTGCGCCCACGAACCGCACACCGTGCTGGCCTCCTCCCTGCTGCCGCTGCTGCGCCTGGGCCGCCCGGACGAGGCGCGCGCCCACCATCTGAGGGGCTTCAGGCTGGTGCGCGTCATGGAGAGCATGCGCGGCGCGTACGCGGACCACGTGGAGTTCTGCGCGCTCTCCGGCAACGAGGCGCGCGCCCTGGAGCTGCTCGCGGAGCGCCCCGCGTACTTCACGGACTCCGGGGACCCGCGCAGCAAGCTGGACTTCATGGCCGTGACGGCTGCCCTCATGGACCGCCTCACCGAGCGGGGACTGGGCGGCCAGGCCGTCCCCGGCCCCGTCGGCCGCGTCTGGACCGCCACCGAACTCGCCGCCCACGCGCGCGTGGAGGCCCTCGCGCTGGCCGAGCGCTTCGACGCGCGCAACGGCACGTCGTACGTCAGCGAGCGCGCCCGCGCTCGGATGGACCGGCGCCCGCTGCTGGACCGGCTGCCGCTCGGCGTGCGCTCCCCACGTGCGGCACAGCGGCCGGCTCCCGCGCCCATGTCGCGCGCCGCGACGGAGTCCTCCTCCGCACCGGATCTGTCCGCCCTGCTGGCCGAGGCCCGGCGTCTCGCGGACGTCCGGCACCCCGATGCCGCCGAGGCCTGGGAGGCGGTCTCCCGTGCCGCCGAGGGCCATGAGCTGGGCGCCCGGGACCGCGCGGAGATCGCCGACCACACGGCGATGGGCCGCGGCCCGGAGGGCATCGAGCTCTTCGAGCGGGCGGCCGCGCTGTACGAGGAGGCGGGCGACCCGGGCGAGGCACTGGCGGCACGCGCGCGTGGGGCCTACGTACGCGCGTTGTCCGGTGGCGGTACCGAGAAGGCCCTGACAGCCGTCTCAGCGCTCTACGAGGAGGTGCGCGCCCTCTTCGCCGAGGACCGCACCGGCGTACGCCAGACGGCGTCCGTGCTCGTGGGACGGGCCCGGATCCTGATGCACCGGGTGCACGAGTCCGAGGCGGAGCCCGGGGGTGCGGTCGTGGCCGCCGCCGAGGAGGCCGCACGGGAACTGCTGGCCCTCGCCGAGCCGCACCTCGCGGACGCACAGGTGGCCTCACGGGCGGCGGAGGCGCACGCGATGCTCGGAGAGCTCGCGGCACATGCCGGCGACGCCGAGGCGGCCTCCGAGGCCTTCGCGCGGGCCGCGGACGGGTTCGTGGCGGCGGGGCTGCCGTGGTTCGCGGTCGAGTACGACTCCCGGCTCGCCGGGATCGCCCGGCAGCTCGGTGACGTGTCGGAGGCGGAGCGGGCGGTACGGGCAGCGCTGGAGCACGGGGGCCCGTACCTGGAGGCGACCGGGCAGGCACAGCTGCATCTCCAGCTCGCCGAACTCCTGGGCGCCACCGGCCGGTTCGGGCCCGCCGCCGACCACGCCCTGGAGGCGGCGCACTGGGCCGACGAGGCGGGTGAGGGGCCGGCGCTCGGCGCGTGGGCCCGGCATCAGCTCGGCGGATTCCTGCTCCGCCAGGGGCGCTGCGCCGAGGCCGCGGAGGTCCTGGAGTCGGCGCTGCCCGATCTGACAGCGCAGATGCACGGCGACGGCGCGATCGTGCAGACCCGGTGGTGGCTCGGGGACTGCCTGACCGAGCTCGGTGAGCATCGGGAGGCCGCGGAGCACTGGTTGCGGGCCGCGGACATCGCCCGCCACTGGCCCGAGCAGGGCGACCACGCGACGCTCGCGCATCTCGCCGCGGAGGCGCTCGGGCACGCCGGGCTGCCCGCCGAGTCCGACCGGGCCTACGCCCGTGCCGGGGAGCTCTGGCGCGAACTCGGCAACGTCCACGGTCTGATCCGTTCGCTGCGCGCCCGCGCCTGGGTGGCGTCGCGGACGGAGGCGGGACTCGACGGGGCACGGAGGCTCATGTCGGAGGCGGTCCACGTGTGCGAGGCCGCGGTCCACTCCCTGCCCGCGGCCTCCGGATCGTCCGAGGACGACGAGGCCCGTGACGGCCTGGTCGCCGAACTCGGGCACACCCACCAGCAGTTCGGCGACCTGGTGGCCCGCTCCGCGCCCGACGACGCCGAACTCGCCGTGGTCCGCCCCCTCTTCGAGGAGGCCCTCACCCACCTCACGCGCGCGGTCGCCGTCTTCGCCTCCCTCGGCGACGACTTCCTCGACTCCCGCACCGGCGCCGAACTCGCCGCCGGCCGGCTGGAGGCCGACCTCCACCGGCCCGCGGCCGCATCCGCACGCGCGCGTGCGGTGCTTTCCGCCTACGGCACCGCAGCCGACGAAACCGCGGGCGCCCGCTGCGCGGAGGCGCAACGCCTACTGGAACTCACATCCACGCAGACGTGACCCGGGGTGGGTCACGCAGCCCGGCGTTCACGGGGCGCCGCGGCGCCCACCCGTGCCGCCCCTGGCGGCACGATTGCCCGCAGAAGCGCGCCCCCGCCGGCAGACGTACCGGCACGGACCCGACCCACGACTACTCCACCCCGATCAACAGCAGCGCCCCCTGCCGCCCGCCCCGGTACACCACCGTGTCCACCGCCAAGTACGTCTCGCGAACCCTCGCCTCCAGGCGGTCGGTGATGGTGTCCGGGGCCTCGTCGCCGAGGACGAGGGTGACCATCTCGCCGCCGGCGGAGAGCATCCGGTCGAGGACGGTTTCGGCGGTGGCCGTGATGTCGGAGCCGATCACGGCGACGTCGCCGTCGATGAGCCCGAGGACGTCGCCGGCCTGGCAGATGCCGGCCATGGTCCAGGACTGCCGCTCAGCGATCGCGACCTCGGCATAGCGGGTGGCGCCCGCCGCCGAGGTCATCGCGACGACGTCCTCGTCGAAGCGCCGCTCCGCCTCGTGCACGGCGAGCGCGGCGATGCCCTGCACCGCCGAGCGGGTCGGGATCAGCGCGACCCGGACCCCCTCGACCCGCGCCTGCTCGGCGGCCGCGGCAGCGGTATGGCGCAGGTCGGCGTCGTTGGGCAGGAGCACCACCTCGCGCGCATGGGCTCGATGGACGGCGGCAAGAAGCTCCCCGCTCGCGGGCGGCTCCCCCGGACGCGCGAGCACGGTCGTCGCGCCCGCCTCCGTGTACAGCCCGGCGAGCCCCTCCCCCGGCACAACGGCGACGACGGCCCGCTGGGCCCGCTCCCGGGGCGGGCGCACCACACCCCGGGCGCCCGCGGTGTGCGCGTCGCCGAGCCCGAAGTGAGTGATCCGGATCCGGTGCGGCCGCCCGGCCTCGACGCCCGCCTCCACGGCGGCGCCCGCGTCGTCCACGTGGACGTGCACGTTCCACAGCCCGTCCCCGCCGACGACGACGAGGGAGTCCCCCATCCCGTCGAGCCGGTCACGCAGCTTGGCCACGGCCGAGTCCTCGGCTTCCAGCAGGTAGATCACCTCGAACGCGGGCCCGCCACCCTCCGAGAGCCCGTCCACGCACCCGTCGGAGTCCACGCCCCCCGACACAACCACCGACCCCGCACCCGCACCCGCACCCGTCTCAGCCCCAGCCCCAACTTCAACCCCAGCCCACGCCAACGCCAACGCCCCCGGCGCCTCCCCCGTGAACGTCTCCACCAGCGCAGCCAGCACCGCCACGAGCCCCCGCCCACCCGCGTCGACCACCCCGGCCCGCTCCAGGACCGCCAGCTGTCGCGGGGTCGCCGCGAGGGCCGCCCGGGCCCCTTCGTACGCCGCACGCGCGACCGTGCCGCAGTCGCCCTCGGCGCCGCCGGCCGCGTCGGCGGCGGCGGAGGCGACCGTGAGGACGGTGCCCTCGACGGGGTGGGCGACGGCCCGGCGTGCGGAGTCGGCGGCGTGCCGGAGGGCGAGCCCCAGGCCCTGCCCGTCGGTGTGAGCCGCCTCACTGTCGGCGGCGAGCACCTGGGACATGCCGCGCAGCAGCTGCGCGAGGATCGTGCCGGAGTTCCCCCGGGCCCCTATCAGCGCCCCGTGGGCCATGGCCTGCACGGCGTCCGCGAGCGTGGGCCGCGCCGCACCGGGATCCGCTCCGCTCCCCGCGGGGTCCCGGCCGTACAGGGCGTCATGCCCTGCGAAGACGGCCTCGACCGCGGCGGCGGCCGATTCGAGGGTCAGATAGAGATTGGTGCCGGTGTCCCCGTCCGCGACCGGGTAGACGTTGATCGCGTCGATCTCCTCGCGCGCCCGCCCCAGCGCCTCCAGCGCGAGACCGCACCAGGTGCGCACCGCGAGAGCATCGAATGTCTGCGGCACCTGCGGCACCTGCGCCTCCTTGAGCTGCTGGACGTGGGACGCAGCGTAGACCCAGAGCGTGTTCCCGCCGGTCGGAGGGCCTGGGGAGCCGGGACGGAGCCCGGTGCGGCCATGGTAGTTTCGTTCTACGGACGCAGTCGTTGTATGCTGCTCCGGTTGCCCGATCACATCGGGCTCTCCCCCTGGCAGCGCCACTCAGATCCTAGATCTTGATCCCGGCATGCCGGGATCAACCGTAAGAGCATCTGAAGTCTTTGGAGTGACCCGTGGCTGCCAACTGCGACGTCTGCGGCAAGGGGCCGGGCTTCGGCAACAACATCTCGCACTCGCACCGCCGTACACCGCGTCGCTGGAACCCCAACATCCAGCGCGTCCGTACCGTGGTCGGCGGGACGCCGAAGCGCGTGAACGCTTGCACCTCGTGCATCAAGGCCGGCAAGGTCACGCGCTGACGGAACGTAGCGCGCGGCCACTGCTGGTTCGCTCAGAGAACCGGTCCACCTGAGGGTGGACCGGTTTTTTGTTGCCTTGGCACCTTCTACGGCTTCGAACCTTCCACGGCTTCGCACCTTCTACGGCGTCGCCCTGAACCCCCGCCCGCGATCGCGATCGAACCGCCACCCGTGATCCACCGGCCCGATCCCGCCCCCCAGCGCGAACCCCGCCGCGATCGCCCCCGTGACGTACGCCTTGGCGTCCGCCACGGCCTCCGGCACGGTCCGCCCCTTGGCGAGTTGCGAGGCGATCGCCGAGGCGAGGGTGCAGCCCGTGCCATGGGTGTGCCCGTTGTCGTGGCGCGGGGCGCGCAGCCAGTGCTCCTCGGAGCCGTCGGTGAGGAAATCCACGGCATCGGCGCCCCCGGGCAGGTGGCCGCCCTTCACGAGGGCCCACCGGGACCCGTGGGCGAGGACGGCCTCCGCCGCGCGCCGCATGTCCGCCTCCGACTCGACGCGTACGCCCGTCAGCCGGGCGACCTCGTCGAGGTTGGGCGTGGCGACGGTCGCGGCAGGAAGCAGCCTGGTGCGTACGGCGTCGAGCGCGGACTCGGCGAGCAGGGAGTCCCCGTGCTTGGAGACGCCCACCGGGTCGACGACGCTCGGAGCGTCCGTTGCGGCGATCAACTCGGCCACCGCCTCGACCAGTTCGGCCGAGGCGAGCATGCCGGTCTTGACCGCCTGGACGCCGATGTCGTCGACGACACTGCGGTACTGGGCGCGCACGGCCTCCACCGGAAGCTCCCAGGCGCCTTGTACGCCGAGGGAGTTCTGTGCGGTGACGGCCGTGACGACGCTCATGCCGTGCACGCCGAGCGCGAGCATCGTCTTCAAGTCGGCCTGGATGCCCGCGCCTCCGCCCGAGTCGGAGCCCGCGACGGTCAGCACCCTCGGCGGCGCACCGACGCCACCGGGCACGCTCACGTCACCGGCCCCGCTCACGACTCGATGTCCCCGAAGTGGTCCCAGCCGCCCTTGCTGGTCCACGGCGCCCCGTCGACGGTCACCTGAGGCAGCGCCGAGGGGTTGAGGACCTCGCCGATCACCTTCCAGCGGGCGGGCAGCTTCACGTCCGGCGGGAAGGTCGCCACGATCGCGTGGTCCTCGCCTCCGGTGAGCACCCACTGAAGGGGATCGACGCCGACGGCCTGCCCGATGTCGTTCATCTGCGAAGGAATGTCGATCGCGCCGGAGCGCACATCGATACGCACCTTGCTCGCCTCGGCGATATGCCCCAGATCCGCGATCAGGCCGTCGCTGACATCGCACATCGCCGTCGCCCCGAGTCCGGCCGCGGCCGGACCCGCGTGGTACGGCGGCTCGGGGCGCCGGTGCGCCTCCACGAAGGCGCGCGGCGAGCGGAAGCCGCGGGAGAGCACCGCGAATCCGGCCGCCGACCAGCCCAGCCAGCCCGTCACGGCGACCACGTCACCGGGCTGGGCCCCGCCCCGGGTGACCGGTTCGTGGTTGCGCAGATCGCCGAGTGCGGTGATCGACACCATGATCGTGTCGCCGCGTACGACGTCGCCGCCGACCACCGCCGCGCCCGCGACCTGACACTCGTCACGCAGCCCGTCCATCATCTCGGACGGCCAGGTGGCCGGGAGTTCCGCCGGGACGACCAGACCGAGCAGCAGCGCCGTCGGTACGGCGCCCATCGCGGCGATGTCCGCGAGGTTCTGCGCGGCCGCCTTGCGGCCCACGTCGTAGGCCGTGGACCAGTCCCGGCGGAAGTGCCGCCCCTCAAGGAGGATGTCGGTGCTCGCCACGACCCTGCGGTCGGGGGCGGCCACCACGGCCGCGTCGTCGCCGGGGCCGACCCGGACCGCGGGAGTGGTGGTCAGGCGCGAGGTGAGCTCTCGGATGAGCCCGAACTCCCCCAACTCGCCAACGGTGCCCTTCATCGTCGTATTGCCCCTTCTGTGCCTGTATACGCCCGGTCGCGAGCCGTCCCGGTCCTCGGTACGGTCGAGTCGACCGTCAACTTGTGCGGTCCCTGCACCCCGGCGCGCGAGTCCCGGTCCCCGCGGGTCTCCCCGCGGCGAGCAGCGACGCGATACCGTGGCGTTCCTTTTCCCCACATGATCCTCGTGGCCGCCCTGGAGGTTCCGTGGTACAGGCGTACATCCTGATCCAGACGGAGGTCGGCAAGGCGTCGACCGTCGCCGAGACGATCGGCAAGATCCCGGGGGTGATCCAGGCCGAGGACGTGACCGGACCGTACGACGTGATCGTGCGCGCCCAAGCCGACACTGTCGACGAACTCGGCCGCATGGTGGTCGCCAAAGTCCAGCAAGTGGACGGCATCACCCGAACTCTGACCTGCCCGGTGGTGCACCTCTAGCCCCCGTCTACCCTTGGCCGGTGAACTTCTTCCGTCCCCGGCACCGCACTGTTCTCGGGCTGCCCGCGCTCGCACTGTTGATCGTTGCCACGGGCTGCTCCTCAGCAGACGACGAGGCCGCGACCGCGGTTCCCAGTCCGGGCACGAAGGTCACCAAGCTGTGTCAGAACCTGGACAAGGCGCTGCCGCGGAAGGTGGACGGTCTCGACCGGAAGGATCCCCAGCCCCGGTCCGCGCTGACGGCGGGCTGGGGAAGCCCGGCGATCATACTGCGCTGCGGTGTCACCCGGCCGCCCAAGATGGTCGATCCGAAGGTGGCGGAGGGCGGGGACCCTGACGCGGTCGGCGGCGGTGTGAACGGCGTGGGCTGGCTGATGGAGAAGCAGGGCGACGGGTCGTACCGCTTCACCACGACCCTGCGTGAGGCGTACGTCGAGGTGACCCTGCCCAAGAAGCCGGCCGAACGCGGGGACAGCTCCGCCGTCCTCGTCGAACTGGCCCCAGCTGTGAAGAAGGCGATCCCCAAGGGGATCGCCTCCTGAGTCACCGCCGGTGGGTCAGCGCAGTCCCGTCGAGCGGTGCAGCGCCGCCTGCACGAGGCGGTCCACCAGCTCGGGGTAGCCGATTCCGCTGGCCTGCCACATCTGCGGGTACATGGAGATCGGCGTGAAGCCCGGCATGGTGTTGATCTCGTTGATCACGAACTCGCCGTCCTCGGTGAGGAAGAAGTCGGCGCGCACCAGACCCTCGCAGGACGCGGCCTCGAAGGCGTCCACCGCGAGCCGCTGGACCTCGGCCGTCTCGTCGGGCGTCAGCGGGGCGGGCACGATGCCCGGCGTCGAGTCGATGTACTTCGCCTCGAAGTCGTAGTACGCGTGCGCGTCCGGCGGCGGGATCTCGGCCGGCACCGAGGCGCGCGGCCCGTCCTCGAACTCCAGGACGCCGCACTCGATCTCGCGGCCGCGCAGCGCGGCCTCCACGATGATCTTCGGGTCGTGCCGCTGGGCCTCCTCGATCGCCTCGTCGAGACCGGCGAGTTCGTCGACCTTGGTGATGCCGATGGAGGAGCCCGCGCGCGCGGGCTTCACGAAGAGCGGCCAGCCGTGCTCGCCCGCGAACTCGATGATCTTCTTGCGGGCGGCGGACTCGTCGCGCTCCCACTCGCGCGGCCGGATCACCACGTACGGGCCGACCTTGAGCCCGAAGGAGGTGAACACCCGCTTCATGTACTCCTTGTCCTGGCCGACGGCCGAGGCGAGCACGCCCGCGCCCACGTACGGCACCCCGGACAGCTCCAGGAGACCCTGGAGGGTGCCGTCCTCGCCGTAGGGGCCGTGCAGCACGGGGAAGACGACGTCGACCTCGCCCAGCGCCTTGGGGACCGATCCGGGCTCGCTGTAGACGACTTCGCGGTTGGCCGGGTCGACGGGCAGGATCACGCCGCCCTCGGCCGACTCTGCGAGCTCCTCGACGCTGGGCGTGCGGCGGTCGCTGATCGCCATCCGATCCGGGTCGTCCGAGGTGAGCGCCCACCGGCCGTCGCGCGTGATGCCGATCGGCAGCACGTCGTACTTCGTCCGGTCGATGGCGCGCAGGACGGCGCCGGCCGTGACCACGGAGATCCCGTGTTCGGAGCTGCGACCGCCGAAGACGACGGCCACACGCGGTTTGCGAGGCGGCTGCCCGGGGCTCTGGGGGAGGTTCTCAGTGCTCATATCGGGTTGAGAGTACCCGTTGGTACGGCGGTGAGTCAGCGCCCCGCGGCGGCCGTCGCCGAACGTCGCGCGGACGGTTGCTCAGCGTCGTACGTACGGTCGCTCAGCGTCGTGGAACCCGGCCGTCCGCGCCGCAACACGCGTCGCGCTCAGTGCCGTTCCGGCTTGGCGGTGCGCGACATCAGCTCCTTGACGGCAACGACCGGCGGCTTGCCCTCGTGCACGATGGCGACGACCGTCTCCGTGATCGGCATGTCGACGCCGTGCCGACGGGCCAGATCGAGCACGGACTCACAGGACTTGACGCCCTCCGCGGTCTGCCTGGTGACCGCGATGGTCTCCTGCAGGGTCATGCCCTTGCCGAGGTTGGTGCCGAAGGTGTGGTTGCGCGACAGCGGCGAGGAGCAGGTGGCCACCAGGTCGCCGAGGCCCGCGAGGCCGGAGAAGGTCAGCGGGTCGGCGCCCATCGCGAGGCCGAGCCGGGTGGTCTCGGCGAGGCCGCGGGTGATGAGCGAGCCCTTGGCGTTGTCGCCCAGGCCCATGCCGTCCGCGATGCCGACGGCGAGGCCGATGACGTTCTTCACCGCGCCGCCCAGTTCGCAGCCCACCACGTCGGTGTTCGTGTACGGGCGGAAGTACGGCGTGTGGCAGGCGGCCTGGAGGCGCTGGGCGACCGGCTCCGCGCTGCACGCGACGACGGCGGCGGCCGGCATCCGGGCGGCGATCTCGCGCGCCAGGTTGGGTCCGGTGACGACCGCGATCCGGTCCGCGCCGACCTTGGAGACGTCCTCGACGACCTCGCTCATCCGCATCGCGGAGCCGAGTTCGACGCCCTTCATCAACGACACCAGGACCGTGTCCGGCGCGAGCAGCGGCGCCCACTCGGCGAGGTTGCCGCGCAGCGTCTGCGAGGGCACCGCGAGCACGGTGAAGTCGGCGCCCCGCGCGGCCTCGGCGGCGTCGGTGGTGGCCCGCAGGTTCGCGGGGAGTTCGACGCCCGGCAGGTAGTCCGGGTTCGTCCGCGTGGAGTTCACCGCTTCCGCGAGTTCGGCGCGGCGCCCCCACAGCGTGACCTCGCAGCCCGCGTCGGCGAGCACCATGCCGAAGGCCGTGCCCCACGATCCGGTCCCGAAGACGGCCGCCTTGACCGGCTTGCTCACTTCCCCTGCCCCTCTTCCTGCTGTGCCGTTTCCGGCGTCTTCTCCAGCGCCGCGGCCCTGCGGCGCTGCTCGATCCGCACCTGGCGCGGGTCGTAGGGCTTCTCGGGTGCCTTCTCGCCGCGGATCGTCTCCAGCTGGGCGGTGACGGCGGCCATGATGACCTCCGTCGCCTCCTTCAGCACGTCCGGGGTCATCTCCTTGTCGTAGAAGCGCGTCAGGTCCACCGGCGGGCCCGCGAGCACGCGGTGGGTCTTGCGCGGAAGGAGGTTGGGCTTCTTGGCGTACGGCGGGAGCAGTTCGTTGGCGCCCCACTGGGCGACGGGGATCACCGGGCACCTGGTCTGCAGGGCGACGCGCGCGGCGCCGGTCTTGCCGGTCATCGGCCAGCCGTCGGGGTCGCGGGTGAGGGTGCCTTCGGGGTAGAAGGCGACGCACTCGCCGCGCTCCACGGCCGCGATCGCGGCGCGGAAGGCGCTCAACGCGTCCGTGCTCTCGCGGTACACGGGGATCTGTCCGGTGCCGCGCATCGCGGCGCCGACGAATCCCTTCCGGAAAAGCCCGGCCTTGGCCAGGAATCGCGGAACGCGTCCGGTGTTGTACTGATAGTGCGCGTACGCGAAGGGGTCCACGTGCGAATTGTGGTTCACCGCGGTGATAAATCCGCCCTCGGCAGGAATGTTCTCCATTCCCCGCCAGTCCCGCTTGATCAGAACCACCAGTGGCGGTTTGCAGAGGACCGCTGCGAAGCGGTACCAGAAGCCGATTCTGCGGCGGGGCACGCGGACACCTTCCTCTAGGGCCTGGGGGGCCGCACAAGTGTCGCCCCGGGCCGTCGGTCTGTCGAGAACACCGTACGCCCCGAGGGCGCGGCTGCCATTGCGTCCAGGTCACAATGGGCGCGACAAGGGAGGGACGCAACGCTCGTGCAGTGGACCTTGGTCATACCCCTCAAACCCCTGGCGCGGGCCAAGAGCAGGCTGTCGGACACCGCCGCCGAAGGACTGCGCCCCGGACTCGCCCTGGCCTTCGCGCAGGACACGGTGGCGGCAGCGCTCGCCTGCCCCGCGGTCCGCGATGTGGCGGTCGTCACGGACGACGCCCTCGCCGGCCGCGAGCTGTCCCTGCTGGGCGCCCGGATCGTCCCGGAGGAGCCCGCCGGCGGGCCCAACACCGCCCTGGCCCACGGCGCCGCGGCCGTGCGCTCGCGAAGACCGGAAAGCGCGGTCGCGGCCCTGAACGCCGATCTCCCGGCGCTGCGCCCGCTGGAATTGGCCCGGGTACTCGACGCGGCCGCCGAATTCCCCCGCGCTTTTCTTCCCGATGCGGCCGCAATCGGCACCACTCTGCTGGCCGCGGGACCGGGATGGGAATTGCTCCCGGCTTTCGGTACGGATTCCCGGGCCCGCCATCGCGCGTCGGGCGCCGTGGAACTCACGCCGGACGCGGTGGATTCCGTACGCCAGGACGTGGACACCGGCGACGACCTGCGGGCGGCGCTGGCGCTGGGCGTGGGACCACGTACGGCGGCGGTGGCCGCGAGGGTGCTGAGCCTCGGCCAGTAGGCTTCCGCCATGCAGGCGACCGCGTACACGTACGACCCCGAGACCCGCAGCGGCCAGGTGCTGCTCGACGACGGCACCCCGGTGCCCTTCGACGGCCCGGCGTTCGACGCGGGCGGGCTGAGGCTGCTGCGCCCGGGGCAGCGGGTGCGCATCGAGACTGCGGGCGAGGGCGAGGCCCGCCGGATCACGCTGATCACTCTGCAGACGTTCTGAACGCCGGGAGATCCGGGCCGGACACGCCGCGGGCCGGGCTCCCGATGGGAGCCCGGCCCGGCGCGTGAGTGGCCCTGTACCCCGGTTACTTGCGGGCGGTGGCCTTCTTGGCCGTGGTCTTTCGCGCCGGCGACTTCTTGGCGGGGGCCTTCTTGGCCGTCGCCTTCTTCGCCGGGGCCTTCTTGGCCGTCGCCTTCTTGGCGGTGGTCTTCTTCGCCGCGGTCTTCTTGGCGGCCGCCGTGGTCTTCTTGGCGGTCGTCTTCTTGGCCGTCGCCGTCGTCTTCTTGGCGGTGGTCTTCTTCGCCGTGGTCTTCTTCGCCGTGGCGGCGGTCGTGGCCTTCCTGGCCGTCGCCTTCTTGGCGGTGGTGGCCTTCTTGGCCGCGGCCTTCTTGACCGTCGCCGAGGCGGCGCCGCCGGTCAGGCTGCCCTTCGGGGCCTTCTTGACCGCGACGTCGTTCTTCGGGAGCTTCTTCGAACCGCTCACCAGGTCCTTGAACCCCTGGCCCGCGCGGAAGCGCGGCACGGAGGTCTTCTTGACCCGGACGCGCTCACCGGTCTGCGGGTTGCGGGCGTAACGGGCCGGACGGTCCACCTTCTCGAAGGAACCGAAGCCGGTGACCGAGACCCGGTCCCCGCCGACAACCGCACGGACGATCGCGTCCAGTACGGCGTCGACCGCGTCGGCGGCCTGCTGACGCCCTCCGACCTTGTCGGCAATCGCTTCTACGAGCTGCGCCTTGTTCACGTCTTCCCCTTCGGAGACATTGCCCGAACGAATGCGTTCAAGCTTTTTCGCACGTTAGGCAGATATATACCGCAAATCAAACACGAAACGGGCTAATCACCCTTGTGCCGCAACGAACTCGGGCTGTCGCGTGTGTTCCTCAGCGGTCCTCTTCGAGGATTTGACCCTCGTCGAGGTCGGTGGTGAAGCGCTCCAGACGCCTTGTCGCATCGGCGAGATCGTGCTTGGCCACGGCCGTAATGACCAGCAGCTTCCGGGTCAGCGCCATCCGTACGCCCTCCGGGACTTGCAGTGCGCGCACTCTTGTGTGCGCTTCCTTGAGTTGGGCCGCGACCGCCGTATAGAGCTCGAGTTGGCCGTCGTGTTCCATGCACAGATTGTGCCATCTGGGGCGAGTTGTCGCCTGCGCAGGGGGTAACTGCCGTCCCCCGAGGGGTTCCTGAGCGCCTCGGCACGACGCGGCACTGTGGTTCGGCTACCCCGGTAACGACCTTTGTAACTAGGCGAGTTGAGCCTTCCGGACCGGCTCCCGAAACCCCCTCGGGGAGCGGACACAGCTGTACCCCCAACCGTCCACGATTGGGGGTACAGAGGGGTTTTGCAGGTGGCTGAAACCAGCCTTGTGTCAGACCGGGAGTGTCTTCGGCTTGTACGAGGGGCGCTTGGCCTCGTACGCGGCGATGTCGCCCTCGTTCTGGAGGGTGATGGAGATGTCGTCCAGCCCGTTCAGCAGCCGCCAGCGGGAGTTCTCGTCCAGCTCGAAGGAGGCGGTGATGCCTTCGGCGCGCACCTCGCGCCGCTCCAGGTCGACGGTGATCTCGGCCTGCGGGTCCTTCTCCGTGAGTTCCTGGAGCGCGTCCACGGTCTTCTGCTCCAGAACCACCGTGAGCAGGCCGTTCTTCAGCGAGTTACCGCGGAAGATGTCGGCGAAGCGGGAGGAGATGACGGTCTTGAAGCCGTAGTTCTGCAGTGCCCAGACGGCGTGCTCGCGCGAGGAGCCCGTACCGAAGTCGGGGCCGGCCACCAGGACCGTGGCGCCCTTGCGCTCGGGCTGGTTGAGGACGAACGAGGAGTCCTTGCGCCAGGCCTCGAAGAGCCCGTCCTCGAACCCGTCCCGCGTCACCTTCTTGAGCCAGTGGGCGGGGATGATCTGGTCGGTGTCGACGTTGCTGCGGCGCAGCGGGACGGCCCGGCCGGTGTGCGTGGTGAATGCTTCCATGACTTCTCAGACTCCAGCGGGCGCGGGGGCGTCGGACAGGTCGGCCGGGGAGGCCAGGTGGCCGAGTACGGCGGTGGCGGCGGCCACCTGCGGCGAGACCAGGTGCGTACGGCCGCCCTTGCCCTGCCTGCCCTCGAAGTTGCGGTTGGAGGTGGACGCGGAGCGCTCACCGGGGGCCAGCTGGTCGGGGTTCATGCCCAGACACATCGAGCAGCCCGCGTGCCGCCATTCGGCGCCGGCCTCCTTGAAGACGACGTCCAAGCCCTCGGAGACGGCCTGCAGACCGACCCGCGCGGACCCGGGGACCACCAGCATCCGTACGCCGTCTGCGACTTTGCGGCCCTCGACGATCGCGGCGGCGGCACGCAGGTCCTCGATACGACCGTTGGTGCACGAACCTACGAAGACGGTGTCGACCTTGATGTCGCGCAGCGGCTCTCCGGCGGTCAACCCCATGTATTCCAGGGCCTTTTCGGCGGCGTGCCGCTCCGAAGCGTCTTCGTACGAAGCGGGATCGGGGACGGACGCCGAAAGCGGCGCACCCTGGCCCGGGTTGGTGCCCCAGGTGACGAACGGCGACAGCGAGGCGGCGTCGATGAAGACCTCGGCGTCGAAGACCGCGTCCTCGTCCGTGCGCAGGGTCTTCCAGTACTCCACCGCGGCGTCCCAGTCGGCGCCCTCGGGAGCGTGGGCGCGGCCCTTGAGATACGCGAAGGTGGTCTCGTCGGGGGCGATCATGCCCGCGCGGGCACCGGCCTCGATCGACATGTTGCAGATGGTCATCCGGGCCTCCATCGAGAGTTTCTCGATGGCGGAGCCTCGGTATTCCAGGATGTATCCCTGGCCGCCGCCGGTACCGATTTTCGCGATGATGGCGAGGATCAGGTCCTTGGCGGTGACACCCTCGGGCAGTTCGCCGTCGATGGTGATGGCCATGGTCTTCGGGCGGGCCAGCGGCAGCGTCTGGGTGGCCAGCACATGCTCGACCTGGGAGGTGCCGATACCGAACGCCAGTGCGCCGAACGCACCGTGCGTGGAGGTGTGCGAGTCACCGCACACGACCGTGGTGCCGGGCTGGGTCAGGCCCAGCTGCGGTCCCACGACGTGGACGACACCCTGCTCGACGTCACCCAGCGAGTGCAGGCGCACACCGAAGTCGGCGGCGTTCTTGCGCAGCGTCTCCAGCTGGACCCGGGAGACCGGGTCCGCGATGGGCTTGTCGATGTCGAGGGTCGGGGTGTTGTGATCCTCGGTGGCGATGGTGAGGTCGAGACGGCGCACGGGCCGGCCGGCCTGACGGAGGCCGTCGAAGGCCTGCGGGCTGGTCACCTCGTGCAGGAGATGGAGATCGATGAAGAGGAGGTCGGGCTCGCCCTCGGCGCGCCGGACGACGTGGTCGTCCCAGACCTTCTCCGCGAGTGTCCTACCCATCGCTTTCCCTCCGGCCGGCCTGTGTGGCGCCGGCCCAACTAGAGATTTCGGTGCGGCAACGTCCCTACCCCTCGTGTCGGGCAGTCGCCGCCGGGCCCGTTTGGTCCGCGGGCCGCTGTACTCACCAGGGTGGCGCGTTCCACGAGAAATTGAACTTGCGTTTCACAGAGTGAGACGCGAGTATCGTTGCATGGACAACAGTAGCGGCGTCGGCGTTCTGGACAAGGCAGCCCTTGTCCTGAGCGCTCTGGAGTCCGGTCCGGCCACCCTCGCGGGTCTGGTCGCGGCGACCGGGCTGGCACGACCCACGGCACATCGTCTCGCCGTGGCACTTGAACACCACCGCTTGGTGGCGCGCGACATGCAGGGCCGTTTCATTCTCGGCCCCCGGCTCGCAGAGCTGGCCGCGGCCGCCGGCGAGGACCGTCTCCTCGCGACGGCGGGCCCGGTGCTCACGCATCTGCGCGACATCACCGGCGAGAGCGCCCAGCTCTACCGCCGCCAGGGCGACATGCGCATCTGCGTCGCCGCGGCCGAGCGCCTGTCGGGCCTTCGGGACACGGTCCCGGTCGGTTCCACGCTCACGATGAAGGCCGGTTCCTCCGCCCAGATCCTGATGGCCTGGGAAGAGCCGGAGCGCCTGCACCGCGGTCTGCAGGGCGCCCGCTTCACGGCGACGGCCCTGTCGGGCGTACGGCGCCGGGGCTGGGCCCAGTCGATCGGCGAGCGCGAGCCGGGCGTCGCGTCCGTCTCCGCGCCCGTGCGCGGCCCCTCCAACCGGGTGGTCGCCGCCGTCTCGGTCTCCGGACCGATCGAGCGCCTGACCCGCCACCCGGGCCGCATGCATGCCCAGGCGGTCATCGACGCCGCCGGCCGCCTCTCCGAGGCCCTGCGCCGCACGGGCTGACCACCGCCGCAATCCTTCGGACACATCAGAGGAGGGCCTGCCTCAACGCCGCGGCAGGCCCTCCTCGATCCCCCGATCCCCCCTGGTCACCCGGCCTTGTCGGCCGCCCCCACCGCCGACCGGTGCGCGAACCGGTCCTTCGCGTACCTGCCCCGCTGCTCGAGCGGCACCTGACCTCGCGCCTTGGCCAGGCCGAAGGCCGGCATGTCGAAGTAGATCGACTCGTACGAGCCCTCGGGTGCGACGTACGTCTCGTGCCACAGGCCCACATGTCCGCGCGCCTTGCCCTGGCGCTCCTTGCGGTTGATGACCGCCCAGGCCCTGTGGTGGAACATCTCCGGCGACGACGCGTAGGCGTACAGCTTCTCCTTGGACTCCCAGTACTGGACGACGTAGTACGTCCGCGGCGAGGCCGTCAGCATCACATGCCCCAGCAGCCCCCGGTCACGGTCCCGCGCAAGCTCCCCAAGCATGCGGAACATCGACAGCATGACCGGCAGCCACTGGTGCACCGCCCAGAAGTGGTTGACCCGCATCCCGATGAGCAGCACCACCACATCACCCTCGGCCGCCGCGGTCGTACGACCCGACACCGGCTTCGCGAACATGCCGATCCCCCTCATCAGATAGCGCCACTATCCTCCTGGCGATGGTTAGATAGTGGCACTTCCCAAGGAAAGGCACAAGAGATGAGGCTGGCGGAGCTGAGCGAGCGCAGCGGTGTGTCCACGGCGACGATCAAGTACTACCTGCGCGAAGGGCTGTTGCCGCCCGGCCACCAGATCAACGCCACCACCGCCGAGTACGACGAGGAGCATCTGCGCCGGCTGCGGCTCGTGCGGGCGATGATCCAGGTGGGCCGGGTGCCGGTGGCGAAGGTGCGCGAGGTGCTGGGGCACGTGGACGACGACTCCCTGGGCCGCTCGATCCGTCTCGGCGCGGCGATGTGGGCGCTGCCACAGGTGCCGGAGCCGGACGAGGACGACGAGTACGTGCAGACCGCCCAACAGGAGGTCAGCGCGCTCCTCGACCGGCTCGGCTGGCACAACGCCAAGCAGCTCGCGCCCGTCTCCCCCGCGTACCGCTCACTGGTGGTGGCGGTGGCCGCACTCCGTCGGCTCGGCTACGACTTCGGGTACGAACTGCTCACGCCGTACGCCGAGTTGATGTACCGGACTGCCGTCCTCGACCTGGACAACCTGGAGACGTACTCGTCGGAGGAGGAGCGGATCGAGTTCGCGATCCTGGGGGCGATCATCAACGAGCCGGCGCTGCAGGCCCTGCACCGCCTGGCCCAGGAGGAGGAGACGACGCGGCGGTACGGCTTCGAGTAGCCGGCGCGGGAACATGACGAAGGCCCCCCACCGAAGTGGAGAGCCTTCATTTCGCGTACCCCCGACCGGATTCGAACCGGCGCTACCGCCTTGAGAGGGCGGCGTGCTAGGCCGCTACACAACGGGGGCCTAGATCTTGCGTTTCCGCAGATCGGAGCTGGGCTACCAGGACTCGAACCTAGAATGACGGTACCAGAAACCGTAGTGTTGCCAATTACACCATAGCCCATGGTGATTTAAACCAACTGCGTACCCCCGACCGGATTCGAACCGGCGCTACTGCCGTGAGAGGGCAGCGTGCTAGGCCGCTACACAACGGGGGCCCTAGCGATCCTGCATGAGAGGCAGCGGGTGCGACCCGGACTGTCCCCCTGGGAAGGATCTGTACCCCCGACCGGATTCGAACCGGCGCTACTGCCGTGAGAGGGCAGCGTGCTAGGCCGCTACACAACGGGGGCTTTGCAGAGCTGGATCTCTGCGGTGCAGATAAGCTCTGCGAGCTGGCCTACCAGGACTCGAACCTAGACTAACGGAACCAGAAACCGTCGTGCTGCCAATTACACCATAGGCCACTGAAACTCAATCCCTGGTAGGGATCTTGTTCTAGCTTGCGCCTCCGGGTCTCCGGCCTTTCGGCCCGCTCTCCGGCGGCGCAGGAAGAACATTACCCGAAGGTGGACGGGGCTCCAAAACGGGTATCCGCGCCGAGCAGCGCGGGGAGTTCGGCCAGCGAGGCGATCCGATGGGGGCCGACCGGCGCCTCCACCATGGCGTACATGCCACCGCGGTCGATCCAGACCGACAGGAGCCCGGCGTCCGCGGCTCCCCGCCCGTCGATCTCCGGGTGATCACCGACGTAGGCGACCCGGTGCGGGGCCAGCTCCAGGGCGTCGCAGGCGGCGCGGAAGGCCTGGGCGTCGGGTTTGGAGACGCCGAGTTCGGCGGCGCACAGGACCATCTCGAAGCGCTCACGCACGCCGAGGGCGCGGAGTTTGTACTCCTGGACGTGGATGCTGGAGTTGGACAGCACCCCGTGGCGGTGGCTGGCGGCGAGGAGGTCCAGGGCGGGCAGTACGTCCGGGAAGAGGGCCCAGGCGCGTTCGTAGTGGGCGCGGTAGCGGTGGAACCAGGTGTCGGCCTCCGCGTCGGTCAGCTCCTCGCCCAGGAAGACCCGGACCCGGTCGCGGCGCTGCCCCTCGAAGGACGCCTCTCCCGCCGCGTACCGCCCCCACTGCTGGTCGGTGACCTCCCGCCACCGCGCGAGGGCCTGCTCAACGGTGTCGTACCCGTCGAGCAGCCCCTCGGCCGCCAGGTGCCCGCGCATACCGGCGCGGTCGGCTGTCGTGTAGTCGAAGAGGGTGTCGTCGACGTCCCAGACCACGGCTTCGATCGCCATGCCGTCGACGGTAACGCGGCGGAAGGTGTCCGTGGAACGCGTCAGTCGTGCGCGCCCCTCCAGACCCACCGCTCGGGCTCGATCCGGGCGTCGGCCGTGCTGCTGTAGACGGCGTCGCCGTTGGCCGAGGTCCGGAGCTCGTGCGTCCAGGTGTTCTGGAGGCGGTTGTCGTCGCCGTTCCACCACTGCATGCCGCCGCTGCCGCAGGGGCTCGTCCACACGGCGTTGTTCTGCGTCTTGAAGTCCGTGGTGAGGCAGTCGCCGTTCGCGTTGCTCACGAGCCGACGGAAGGTGTAGCCGAAGGCGGTCGTCGTCTGCGCGCCCCAGTGCCAGTTCCGGGTCACGAGGGAGTCGTCGCAGGGGGCCGACCAGACGTTGTCCGTCGTGGTCGAGGAGGCGAGGCAGTTGCCCTCGTAGTCGTTCCTGTAGGTCCAGTTGGCGGCGGACGCGTAGGACAGGGCGCCACCGACGGCGAGCATCAGGGCGGCGAGGCCCGCGGGGACGGCCAGTCTCAGGGTGGTTCTCCGGGATGACATGACGACGAGGGTCGAAGGCGCGCGTCACGCCTCGGCGAACCGATCATGAACGCTCCGTGTCGATCGACGTAAGCGGCGGCGATCGAGGAGAACGCGAAGGGGCGGCAGCCACGTCGGCTGCCGCCCCTCATGCATGCGCGCGTTACGCCGCGAGCTTCGCCAGTGCCGCGTCGATGCGGGCCAGTGCCTTCTCCTTGCCCAGGATCTCCAGGGACTCGAAGAGCGGCAGGCCCACCGTGCGGCCGGTGACGGCGACCCGGACCGGGGCCTGGGCCTTGCCGAGCTTGAGACCGTGGGCCTCGCCGGCGGCCAGGACGGCCTCCTTGAGCGACTCGGGGGAGGTCCAGTCGGCCGCTTCGAGCTTCTCGCGGGCGGTGCCGAGGAGCGCGTCCGAGCCCTCCTTCATGGCCTTCGTCCAGGACGCCTCGTCGAAGACCGGCTCCGCGAGGAACAGGAAGTCGACGTTGTCCGTGATCTCGGAGAGGACCTTGAGGCGGGACTGGGCGTGCGGGGCGATGACCTGCCACTTCGCCTCGTCGAAGTCCTCCGGCGCCCAGGGGGCGAAGGGGGCCGTCAGCCACGGTGCGCAGCGCTCGGTGAAGTCCTTCACGTCGAGCAGCCGGATGTGGTCGGCGTTGATCGCCTCGCACTTCTTCAGGTCGAAGCGTGCCGGGTTGGGGTTGACGTCCGCGACGTCGAACGCGGCGATCATCTCGTCGATGGTGAAGATGTCGCGGTCCGCCGACAGCGACCAGCCCAGCAGCGACAGGTAGTTGAGCAGGCCCTCCGGGAGGAAGCCGCGCTCGCGGTAGAGGTTGAGCGAGGCCTGCGGGTCGCGCTTCGACAGCTTCTTGTTGCCCTCGCCCATCACGTACGGGAGGTGGCCGAAGGCCGGGGTCTCCTTGGCGATGCCCAGCTCGGTCAGCGCCTTGTAGAGGGCGATCTGGCGGGGGGTGGAGGAGAGCAGGTCCTCGCCGCGCAGGACGTGGGTGATCTCCATCAGGGCGTCGTCGACGGGGTTCACCAGCGTGTAGAGCGGGGCGCCGTTCGCGCGGACGATGCCGTAGTCCGGCACGTTCTCCGGGAGGTAGGTGATGTCGCCGCGGACCAGGTCCGTGAAGGTGATCGGCTCGTCGGGCATCCGGAAGCGGACGATCGGCGCCCGGCCCTCGGCCTCGTAGGCGGCCTTCTGCTCGGCGCTCAGCTCGCGGCAGTGGCCGTCGTAGCCGGAGGGCTTGCCTGCGGCGCGCGCGGCGTCGCGGCGGGTGTCCAGCTCCTCCGTCGAGCAGTAGCAGTGGTACGCGTGACCGGCGTCCAGGAGCTTCGCGGCGACGTCCTGGTAGATGTCCATGCGCTGCGACTGGCGGTACGGCGCGTGGGGGCCGCCGATCTCGGGGCCCTCGTCCCAGTCGAAGCCCAGCCAGCGCATCGAGGCGAGCAGCTGGTCGTAGGACTCCTCGGAGTCGCGGGCCGCGTCGGTGTCCTCGATGCGGAAGACCAGGGTGCCTTCGTTGTGCCGGGCGAACGCCCAGTTGAACAGGGCGGTGCGGACCAGGCCCACGTGGGGGTTGCCGGTCGGGGAGGGACAGAAACGTACGCGGACGTTCGCGTTAGCCACGCTTGATCACCTTGTTGGTGAGAGTGCCGATGCCTTCGATGGTGACGGCGACCTCGTCGCCGACGTTGAGGGGCCCGACTCCGGCCGGGGTGCCCGTGAGGATCACGTCGCCGGGGAGCAGCGTCATGGCCTCGGTGATGTTCACGATCAGATCCTCGATGGTGTGGATCATCTCGCTGGTACGGCCGAGCTGGCGTTGCTGCCCGTTGACCGTGAGCTGGATGGTGAGGTCGCTCGGGTCGAGATCCGTTTCCACCCAGGGGCCGAGCGGGCAGGAGCTGTCGAAGCCCTTGGCCCGCGCCCACTGCTTCTCGCGCTTTTGGACGTCACGTGCGGTGATGTCGTTGGCGCAGGTGTAGCCGAGGATGACGTCCTTGACGCGCTCGCGCGGGACCTCGCGGCACATGCGGCCGATGACCACGGCCAGCTCGGCCTCGTGGTGGAGGTCACTGGTGAAGGACGGGTACTGGATCTCGTCGCCGGGGCCGATCACGGAGGTCGACGGCTTGAAGAAGGCGAACGGGGCGTCGGGCACCTCGTTGCCGAGCTCCCTCGCGTGCGCCGCGTAGTTGCGGCCGAAGGCCACGACCTTGTTCGGGAGCACCGGCGGCAGGAGCCGGACCTTGCTCAGGGGGACCTTCGTACCGGAGAGCTCGAAGTCCGCGAACGGGATGCCCTTGATGATGTCGAGGACGAGCTCGTCCGGCTTGTCGCCCTCGACCGCGCCGAAGGCGACGTTGCCGTCGATGGAGAATCTGGCGATGCGCACGGGTTCGTTGCGCCCCTCTGCTGAGCCGGCTGGAGTCTGACGCTCCAGGCTAACGCGGCAAAGGGCCAGGCACCTCGCGGTTGAGCGGCGCGGGGGCGCTTGAGCGTGGGGCGGCCGGCGTGCGTATTACTTCCCGGCGGGGGTCGCGACCGGGACCTCCATGAGGATGGTGCGCCGCGGGTTGGCGGTCTGGGCGGGGAGGTCGACGGAGTGCTCCGGCTGTTGCGACGTCTGCAGGTCGTCGGCGTCCTCGAGGTGCGCCAGCGTGGTGCGTCGCGGGTTGGCTATGTTGCGGAACATCATCGTCGTCTTCACTGTTGTTGTCCGTGACCTTGTCGTTTACGGGCATCCGGCGGGCTCAAAGGGCCTCACGCGGACGCGGGTTGTCGGATTCGCCATCGGTGTAAAGCGTCAGGCTAAACATTCAATTCCCGGGCGAAGCCGTGAAGACGCCATGATCACCGTGTGAGTTTGCTCACTTACTAGTAGGCAAACCGGTCAATTCAGACCGTCAACTCGACCCGACGAAACGGACATTGCTCCACTGAAGCAAACATTCCGCTCCTGATCATCGCGACTGGGACACCCCCCGCACCCCAACGCCTCGCCCTTTTATGCCCGATATGTACGAGATCGCTTTCTACGTCTCGTAACGCACCCCTCACAAGGTGTCACGGTGGTCACAGCCTGGCCCACGGGCCTTGTTGGAGATCCTGCACTGTGCTGGAATTCCACGGACCGCCGCGGGATCGAACCGGCGCGCAAGGGGCGCAACGCAGCGCCGGGTAGCGGCGGGAAGGGGGAGCCTGCGCCGGTCACTCACGACCACCATGGGAGCGAATTCAGGGCGCTCCCACGACGCCGACACCGTCTCGCCGTTCACGCGGAGAGGCGCCTGGTCCAGAGGTTGCGACGCTAGTGCAGGGACGTTTCAAGAGGGATGGCAGTGCTTCGGCGGAGCCGGAGCCGCACGGCGGGGCTGGCCCCAAGGCCGGCAGCTCCTCGCCCCAGCACGCCCAGAACCAGGGACCGGCAGAGGTCGGCGGCAGCGGTGACCGTTCCGCACGCCTCGGCGCCACGGCTCCCACTCCACCGGCCAAGCCGGCTGCGAAGTCCAAGGGCTCCGGCACTTCCGGCTCCCGAATAGCGCTGCGCAACTGGCGCATCTCGACGCGCCTGGTCTCGCTGCTCGCGCTCCCCGTGGTCGCAGCGACCTCGCTCGGCGCACTGCGCATCAGCGACTCCATGGACGACATCCAGCAGCTCGACAACATGAAGCTGCTGACGGACATGACCAAGCAGGCGACCGAGCTCGCCGCCGCTCTCCAGGCGGAGCGCGACCAGTCGGCCGGTCCGCTGGTGCACGGCGCCTCGGCGACCGACTACCAGGTCAAGGGCGTCCGCGACAAGACGGACAAGGCGTCGCAGGCCTTCATCGAGGGCACCGACGAGATCGAGGAAGCCAGCGCCAACGGGCAGCTCACCGGCGTCCGCGAGAGCCTGGTCGGCCTCACCAGCGAGCTCAAGACCCTCAGCGACATCCGCCGCAACGCGTACGAGGACCCCAAGAACTCCTCGCAGACGGTCGAGTCGTACCACCGCCTCATCTCCCAGCTGCTCGACCTCTCCCAGGACATGGCCGAGGCCACCAGCAACCCGGAGATGATCCAGCGCACGCGCGCGCTGTCCGCCTTCTCCACGGCCAAGGAGTACGCCTCCGTCCAGCGCGCGGTCATCGCCGCCGCGCTGCCGGCGAACAACACGACGTACGGCAAGCTGTCGGAGAACGACCGGCTGTACGCGCTCGGCGCGCAGGAGAGCCAGACCTCCGAGCTCAGCACTTTCGGGAACATCTACGGCGACGACGCCGCGGCCGAGCTCCTCAAGCCCATCGACGAGGGCAACCCGATCATCGAGTCGGCCGACGAGTACGCCAAGCGCGTGCTGGCCAACTCGGCCGGTCTGCGCGGGCAGGACAAGCGCTCGTACCGCGACTGGGTCGACGCCGACTCCACCAAGATCCAGACGATGTCCCGGATCGAGGACACGCTGCTCAACGAGATGGAGCAGAAGGCCCGCGAGCTGCGCAACGAGTCCGAGCGCGAAGCGATCATCTCCGGTGCCCTGATCCTCCTCGTCCTCGGCGTCTCCCTCGTCGGCGCCTTCGTCGTGGCCCGCTCCATGATCCGCTCGCTGCGCCGGCTGCAGGACACCGCGACCAAGGTCGCCCAGGACCGCCTGCCCGAGCTGGTCAAGCAGCTCTCCGAGTCCGACCCGCAGGACGTCGACACGTCCGTGGAGTCGGTCGGTGTGCACTCCCGGGACGAGATCGGCCAGGTGGCCGCGGCCTTCGACGACGTGCACCGCGAGGCCGTACGACTCGCCGCCGAGCAGGCCCTCCTGCGAGGCAACGTCAACGCGATGTTCACCAACCTCTCGCGCCGCTCCCAGGGCCTCATCCAGCGTCAGCTCTCGCTCATCTCCGAGCTGGAGTCCCGCGAGGCCGACCCGGACCAGCTCTCCTCGCTGTTCAAGCTCGACCACCTCGCGACCCGCATGCGCCGTAACGGTGAGAACCTCCTCGTGCTCGCCGGTGAAGAGCCCGGCCGCCGCTGGACCCGACCGGTCCCGCTGGTCGACGTGCTGCGCGCCGCCGCCTCCGAGGTGGAGCAGTACGAGCGCATCGAGCTCTCCTCGGTCCCGGCCACCGAGGTCGCCGGACGCGTCGTCAACGACCTCGTGCACCTGCTCGCCGAGCTGCTGGAGAACGCCACCTCGTTCTCCTCCCCGCAGACCAAGGTCAAGGTCACCGGTCACGCGCTGCCCGACGGCCGCGTACTGATCGAGATCCACGACACCGGCATCGGCCTCTCCCCCGAGGACCTCGCCGCGATCAACGAGCGGCTCGCCTCGCCGCCCACCGTGGACGTCTCGGTCTCGCGCCGCATGGGTCTGTTCGTGGTCGGCCGGCTGTCGCAGCGTCACGGCATCCGCATTCAGCTCCGCCCGTCCGACTCCGGTGGTACGACCGCCCTGGTCATGCTCCCCGTCGACGTCGCCCAGGGCGGCAAGAAGCCCGTTCCGGGCAAGCCGGGTCAGGGCCAGGGCGCGCCGGGCATCGGTGGTCCGGCCGCCGCGCAGGCCTCGGCCGGTGTCGCCGCCGCGCGTCGCGGCAACGGCCAGGCGGGTGGACCGGCTCTCGGTGCGGGTGCTCCCGCCGGTGGTGCGGGTCGCATCGGCGCCGCGCCGCAGCGCGGGCAGGTCGGCTCGGGCCAGGGTCCGCGGGCCGCGCTGCCGGGCAGCAACCAGGGCGGTCGCCCGGGTGCGCCGGGTGGCGGAGCACGTGGACCGCAGGGTCCGGCCGGTCCCCAGCAGGGCAGGCCGGCTCCGGCCGGTGCCGGCGCGGGTGGCTTCGGCCAGGGTGCGCCGGGTGCCCCGCAGGGCCTCCAGGCCGCCGGGACCGGTACACCGCAGGGCTTCAACGACAACTCCTCGACCGGCTCGCACCGTGCGGGCTCCGCGCCGCGTCAGGGCGGCTTCGGGGACAGCACCACCGGTTCGCGTCAGGGCGGCTTCGGTGACGGCTCCTCCGCGGCCGTGCCCCCGCAGCAGCCGCAGCGTCCGGCCGAGAAGAGCGGTCGCCGGCGTCCGCAGCTTCCGGGACGCGGTGGCGCGCGCGCCGAGCTGCCGGGTGCCGACGCGCAGCCGCGGCCGAGCTGGAGCGACGACAACGCGCTGCCGCCCGTGCCGCGTGCCTCTCTCGACACGCCTCGCGGTCACGAGGAGCCCGACGCCACCTCGCGGCTGCCTCGGATCGACGACCGGCAGGGCCCGGGCGCCACGTCCGAGTTCGCCCGCCCGGACTTCGACGCCCCGCGTCCGCCGCAGAACGCACCGCACAACTCCGGGAACAACCCTGGGCAGAACAACGGCCAGAACACCGGCCAGTTCGTCCGTCCGGACCTCTTCGGCCCCTCTTCCACTCCGGCGAGCCAGGACCCGTCCTCCACGGGACAGTTCGCGATGCCCGGCTACGGCGCCTCCCAGGACCCGTCGTCCACCGGCCAGTTCGCCCGGCCCGGTTACGGCAACGGCCAGGATCCGTCCTCCACCGGCCAGTTCGAGCGTCCGCAGGTCAACGGCGCACGGGACGGGGCCGACTTCGGCGCCCCCCGGCCGCCGTCCCCGCAGCGTCCGCAGGCGCCGCAGCAGCGGCCCACGCGTCCGCAGGAGCCCGAGGCACTGCCGCCGGCGGGCCCCGGCGACGGGCGTACGCCGCTGTACGACACCCTGGAGACGAACTGGTTCCACGGCCAGAACGGCCAGGGCGGTCAGCCGGGCCAGAACGGCCAGGCTCAGCACGGCCAGGGCAACGGCAGCCAGGGCAACGGCGGCCGGGACAACGGCGCGCAGGGCTCCGGTCAGGCTCCCCAGCAGTCGGCGCCCCCGGTCGCTCCCCAGCGGCCGGCGGCCGCACCGGCAGCCGCCCCCGGCGCCGGTCCTGGTTCTTCCTCCTGGCGCACCTCGCCCAACGACGATCTCGTCCGACAGGCCGAGCGCGTCCGTCAGCCGTCGGCGGGCGGAGTCACCACCTCCGGCCTGCCGCGCCGAGTCCCGCGAGCCAACCTGGTCGCCGGCACGGCTCAGCAGCAACAGCACCAACCCGGTCCGCAGGTCTCGCGTGCGCCTGATGACGTACGCGGCCGGCTGACCAATCTCCGTAGGGGCATCCAGCAGGGTCGCCAGGCCGGTACCGGCCAGACCGGCAGCTTCCCCAGCCCCACTCACCAGCAGGAGCGTTAGTTGAGCCAGATGAGCCAGGCGGCACAGAACCTGAACTGGTTGATCACCAACTTCGTGGACAACACCCCCGGGGTGTCGCACACGGTGGTGGTCTCCGCCGACGGACTCCTTCTGGCTATGTCCGAAGGTTTCCCCCGTGACCGCGCCGACCAGCTCGCCGCCGTCGCCTCCGGTCTGACCTCGCTGACGGCCGGGGCCTCCCGGATCTTCGAGGGCGGCACGGTGGCGCAGACGGTCGTCGAGATGGAGCGCGGCTTTCTCTTCCTGATGTCCGTCTCGGACGGATCGTCCCTCGCGGTCCTCTCCCACCCGGAGTGCGACATCGGCCTTGTCGGCTATGAGATGGCACTGCTCGTCGACCGCGCGGGCGCAGTGCTCACGCCGGACCTGCGCGCCGAACTACAGGGAAGTCTGCTCCACTGACGCTCCTGGGTTCTACCCACAGCACGAAATCACCGTCCGGCCGCCACAATCCCCCCACCGGCCTCAACAGACGGCACGACTGACCGACTTGCTGTCCCGCCCGGAGGATTCATGACCCCGCCCAACGCCTCTCATGATCCGTACGCGCATACGTACGAGGATGAGGGCGACCAGCCGCTGGTACGTCCGTATGCGATGACCGGCGGCCGGACCCGGCCGCGATACCAGCTCGCCATAGAGGCGCTGATCAGCACCACGGCCGACCCGGCCCAGCTGATGGGGTTGCTCCCCGAGCACCAGCGCATCTGCCATCTCTGCCGCGAAGTGAAGTCGGTCGCGGAGGTGTCGGCCCTCCTGTCCATGCCCCTGGGCGTGGCCAGGATCCTTGTCGCGGACCTCGCCGAGGCCGGACTCGTCGCCATTCACCAGCCTGGCGGCGACGAGAACAACGGCGGTGCACCGGACGTGACACTGCTCGAAAGGGTGCTCAGTGGACTTCGCAAGCTCTGACGGAGGTCGGGCGACCACCTCCGCGAAGATCGTGGTGGCGGGCGGCTTCGGCGTGGGCAAGACCACGTTCGTCGGCGCCGTCTCGGAGATCAACCCGCTGCGCACCGAGGCCGTCATGACGTCCGCGTCCGCGGGCATCGACGACCTCACCCACACCGGAGACAAGACGACGACCACCGTCGCCATGGACTTCGGCCGCATCACCCTCGACCAGGACCTGATCCTGTACCTCTTCGGCACGCCGGGTCAGGACCGCTTCTGGTTCATGTGGGACGACCTGGTCCGCGGCGCCATCGGCGCGGTGGTCCTGGTGGACACCCGGCGTCTGGCCGACTGCTTCCCCGCGGTCGACTACTTCGAGAACTCGGGCCTGCCCTTCGTCATCGCCCTCAACGGCTTCGACGGACACCAGCCGTACAACCCCGAAGAGGTGCGCGAGGCGCTCCAGATCGGTCCGGACGCCCCGATCATCACGACGGACGCCCGGCACCGCGCGGATGCGAAGAGTGCCCTGATCACGCTGGTCGAGCACGCCCTCATGGCTCGTCTGAGATAGCCCGCACCCAGCTCTCGTCCGAGTCGTCAGCCAAGTCGGCAGCGCCATACGGCAGTTGTCGTAGACGCACTGGAGCCGGCTGTGTCGTTTGACACGGTCGGCCACAGTGTTCATAACATTTCGACAGAGAATTTCACTGGCACAGACACGCATCGCGGTCACCCGGTGTCGCTGTGCTCACAAAAGCCCCGCCTTTTGGCGGGGCTCGCTCTTTATGACCGTTTTATCTAGGGCTTACGTCACTCGGAATCCTCGGTTCCGAGTGTTTGGAACGGCGCCGCCTGACGTGCTGGAATGCGCTGAACTGCCCAGTAGCTAGGGCGGCTGATCGGCCCGGAAGACAAGGGCGCTGGCAGACACCGCGGCACAACGTAGGTGCCGACGCCGAGAGGTTGTTGGTCGAGTGAGGCGAAGCAAGAACGGTCCCGAGCCGTCGGCACGGGGCAACTTCACCCCGCCGCCGCGCGGAGCGGCGCCCGCACAGATGCCCGGCCCGGAGCCCATGGCGGCGCCCGCGCCCAGCGGCAGCCGTTTCTCCCCGCGCAACTGGCGCGTACCGACCCGGCTGAACGCGATCCTGCTCATACCCGTGGTGGTCGGCCTTGTCATGGGTGGCTTCCAGGTGAAGGGCTCGATCGACACCTGGCAGGAAGCGCAGGACGCGGAGAACACCGCGCGCCTGGTCCGCGCCGCCCTGGACTACGGCGACCGCCTCTACCAGGAGCGTGACATCACCGCCGCTCCCCTGCTGGAGGGCAAGGGCCAGAAGAACGCGACCGTCGTCAAGGCCCGCGCGGCCACGGACGCGGCCGCCGACGCCTTCGACGAAGCCGCCCAGAGCATGCCGGACAAGGCGAACCTGGTGCGGCGTCTCGCCGTCTTCCGCAAGGTCGAGCCCGGCCTCGACACGCTCCGCAAGCGCGCGTACACCAGCGACCTTCCCGGTGTGCAGACCGAAGAGGGCTACGTCGCCATCCAGCACCCGCTGATGGAGTTCTCCAACGAGCTCGGACTCGGCACCGGAAACATCACCAGCTACGGCCGTACCGTCTACGCGATCTCGCTCGCCAAGGCGGGCCTGTCGCTGGAGCGGTCCATCGGTATGCACCTGCTGACCAAGCCCGGCCCCGGTGAAGGCAGCTTCGCCACCCAGCGCACCGCCCTCGCCTCGTACGCCTACCTCGAGGGCATCGCCATCGAGGAGTACCGCGGCGGTGGCACCCAGGCCGACGCGGACAAGCTCGACGCCGCCGCGCTGAAGATCAAGGAGGACGGCGCCGCCCAGGCGGCAGCCGCCAAGAAGGCCAACCCGTCCTACGTCGCGCCGCCCGCCGACCCGGCCACCATGGTCAAGTACCTCGCGGGCCTCAAGACGACGGCTCCCGCGGACCGCGCCGCGATCGCCACCCTTGGCGTCACCCGTGACAACTGGTGGGCGGTCAACACGGCCAAGTACAACGCCTACCGCCAGATCGAGTCGGATCTCGCCGACAAGGCCGTGACCGAGGCCGCCGGCATCGCCGACGACGCCAAGCAGTCCACCTTCGTCACCGGTGCCGTAGTCGTGGTCGCCCTGCTCGCCGCGTTCATCCTGGCCGGCATGGTCGCCCGCCAGATGAGCCGCGCGATGCGCCAGCTGCGCAACGCGGCCTTCGGCGTGGCCGAGCAGCGTCTGCCGATGCTGGTCGACCAGCTCTCGCGCACCGACCCGGGCCGCGTCGACACCCGTGTGCAGCCCATCCCGATCACCACCACGGACGAGATCGGCGAAGTCGCCCGCGCCTTCGACCAGGTCCACCGTGAGGCCGTACGACTGGCCGCCGAGCAGGCCCTCCTGCGAGGCAACATCAACGCGATCTTCACCAACCTCTCGCGCCGCAACCAGTCGCTGATCGAGGGCCAGCTGACCCTGATCACCGACCTGGAGAACAACGAGGCCGACCCGGACCAGCTGGAGAACCTCTTCCGGCTGGACCACCTCGCGACCCGTATGCGCCGCAACGGCGAGAACCTCCTCGTCCTCGCGGGCGAGGAGCCCGGCCGCCGCTGGGACCAGCCGGTGCCCCTCGTGGACGTGCTGCGTGCCGCCTCCTCCGAGGTGGAGCAGTACGAGCGCATCGAGCTGTCGGGCGTCCCGGAGGCCGAGATCCACGGCCGCGCCGTGACCGACCTCGTGCACCTGCTCGCCGAGCTCCTGGAGAACGCCACCACGTTCTCCTCCCCGCAGACCAAGGTCCGCGTCACCGCGACCCGGCTGCCCGACGGCCGCATCATGGTCGAGATCCACGACAAGGGCATCGGTCTCACCGCCGAGGACTTCGCGGACATCAACCACAAGCTGGCCAACCCGCCGACCGTGGACGCCGCGATCTCGCAGCGCATGGGTCTGTTCGTGGTCGGCCGCCTGTCGGACCGGCACGGCATCCGCGTCCAGCTGCGCCCCTCGGGCGAGCAGGCCGGTACGACGTCGCTCGTCATGCTCCCCGACGCCATCACCCACGGTGGCGGCGGCGGCGAGATCCAGCGCGACGACTTCACCGTCTCGCAGATCGTCCCCGAGCCGCAGCAGCCGGCCTTCCAGGCCGAGAGCTTCACGTCCCAGCAGCCGATGCGCACGGCCGCCGAACTCGGCTTCGACGACAGCCGCTACGAGGTCCCGGACGACATCCGTGAGCTGGACCCCGTGGGCCGCTCGCTGATGCGCGAGGAGCGCCGCCAGGCCCTGGAGGCCCAGGCGGGCCCCCAGCAGGAGGCCCTGGAGGCCCCCAGCGGCTACCGCGACGACTTCGGGGCGCAGCAGCAGCCCGCGTACGACGACGGCCAGGGCACCTACTCCGAGCAGCCTGCGGCGTACGACCAGCAGACGGCGTACGAGGAGCCCCGGCAGCCGTCGTACGACGAGACGTACTTCCCGTCCAACGGCGGCTACCCGGAGCCCGGTTATGCGGAGCCGGTCCAGGAGGAGCACGCCTCGGCGCAGAGTGCCGCCTCGGAGACGTATCCGGGCTTCGAAGAGCCGTCCTACCAGGACGACTGGCCGCAGCAGGACACGTACCAGACGGCGTACCGGTCCGAGTACGCTCCGGAAGCGGAACCCGCGCAGGTCGCTGACGTGGGTGAGCGGGACCGCGTAGGCTTCGACCGGCCGGGACCCGCTCCCGCCGCCGGCCACACGCTGACCGACGCAGGGCTGCCCCGCCGCGGATCCACCGCGAGCGGCAATGGCTCCGCCGCCGTGAACGGCAACGGCCAGCGGCCCGCGGACCGGGGAGTGCAGACTCCCCCGGCGACCGCGGAGAGCAATGGCAACGGCAGCGGCAGCGACGACTGGCGTTCGTCCAACGACGACCGCTGGCAGCGCGCCGAGCAGCTCAAGAAGCCCAAGGCGGGCGGGGTCACCTCCTCCGGTCTGCCGCGGCGGGTGCCCAAGGCCAACCTGGTCGAGGGAACCGCGGAGTCGACTCCCCAGGGGGGCCCACAGGTCTCCCGCGCTCCCGAGGACGTCCGGGGCAGGCTGAGCAACCTGCGTCGCGGCGTGGAGCGGGGACGCAATGCAAGCAGTGACACGAACGGTCAGGGCTTCGGCTCTGACAGCACCTACAACCAGGAGCGTTAGTGTGAGCCCGATGAGCCAGGCGGCACAGAACCTGAACTGGTTGATCACCAACTTCGTGGACAACACCCCCGGGGTGTCGCACACGGTGGTGGTCTCCGCCGACGGACTCCTTCTGGCTATGTCCGAAGGCTTTCCCCGTGACCGCGCCGACCAGCTGGCGGCCGTCGCGTCCGGACTGACCTCGCTGACCGCGGGTGCCTCCCGCATCTTCGAGGGTGGCAGCGTGAACCAGACAGTTGTGGAGATGGAGCGGGGATTCCTCTTCATCATGTCCGTGTCAGACGGTTCCTCGCTCGCAGTCCTTGCACACCCCGAAGCGGACATCGGTCTCATCGGGTACGAGATGGCTCTTCTGGTGGACCGTGCAGGTACGGTCCTGACCCCGGATCTCCGTGCGGAGCTCCAGGGAAGCCTTCTCAACTAACAGACAGACGGTGCGTTTTGGCGTCCCGAGGCCATAAGGTTTCGGGACGCGGACCCACAGTGATGGGTGCACGGCACAGTCGGAGGAGGAGAAAGTGGCAACACCCCCAGGCGGTTCGTCTTCGGGCAACTGGTCCTATGGCCCCGGCCAGGGCCAGGGTGACGGTTCGCAGAACCCGAACCGGTACAACTTCCCCTCCGCGCCGAGCCACCGTCGCCAGCAGCCGTACGCACCGCAGGGCCCCGGCCCGTCGCCGTACGACCAGCCGCCGGCGCCGCGTATCCAGCCCGTGCAGCCGCAGCGACGTACGCCCGAGGCCGCGCCCGCGGGTTCGTCGAACAACCCTCTGGTGCGCCCGTACGCGATGACGGGCGGCCGCACCAGGCCCCGCTACCAGCTCGCCATCGAGGCGCTGGTGCACACGACCGCACAGCCGCACCAGATGCAGGGCCAGTTGCCCGAGCATCAGCGGATCTGCAACCTCTGCCGGGAGATCAAGTCGGTGGCCGAAATCTCGGCCCTGCTGACGATCCCTCTCGGTGTGGCCAGGATTCTCGTCGCCGACTTGGCGGAGGCGGGCCTGGTCGCCATTCATCAGCCCGGCGGCGACGAGAGCGCCGGCGGCCAGCCAGCCGTGACATTGCTCGAAAGGGTGCTCAGTGGACTTCGCAAGCTCTAGCGGAGGGCCTTCCCGCTCCACCACGTCCGCGAAGATCGTGGTGGCGGGCGGCTTCGGCGTGGGCAAGACCACGTTCGTCGGGGCCGTCTCGGAGATCAACCCGCTGCGCACCGAGGCCGTCATGACGTCCGCGTCCGCGGGCATCGACGACCTCACCCACACCGGAGACAAGACGACGACCACCGTCGCCATGGACTTCGGCCGCATCACCCTCGACCAGGACCTGATCCTGTACCTGTTCGGCACCCCCGGTCAGGACCGCTTCTGGTTCATGTGGGACGACCTGGTCCGCGGCGCCATCGGCGCGATCGTTCTGGTGGACACCCGGCGTCTGGCCGACTGCTTCCCCGCGGTCGACTACTTCGAGAACTCGGGCCTGCCGTTCGTCATCGCGCTGAACGGCTTCGACGGCAACCAGCCGTACAACCCGGACGAGGTCCGTGAAGCCCTCCAGATCGGCCCCGACACCCCGATCATCACGACGGACGCCCGGCACCGCGCCGACGCCAAGTCGGCACTGATCACGCTGGTGGAGCACGCGTTGATGGCGCGTCTGCGCTAGAAGCCGGCCAGGACGAACGGAAGGGGCCCCTCCTGCTCGGAGGGGCCCCTTCCGTCTCAGTTGGTGCCTCAACTGCCCTGTGATCACTCTAGCCACGGCAATCGCTCACTCATACGATCCCTCTTCGAAGGGCGGCTGTTGCGCCGCCCAGGGAGGGGATCACATGAAGCGCGCACTCAGGTCGACGACGACGGTGTTGATGGCCGCCGCGGGAGCGTTCGGCCTTGTGCTCGTCACGAACAGCCCGGCCTTCGCGGCCGACCAGTGGCGAACGGACCTGCTGCAGGACGACGTCTACCTGGACCTGATCCGTGACGGTTCCATGCGTGGCCAGGGCTACTTCAGAGCCGACCCGGTCAACGGAGCTCCCGGTGACTCCTTCTCGGCGTGCGACAGAAACGCCGACGGCAAGGGCATCGAGGTCCATCGGAAGTTCAACGGCTCCACCGCGACGTGGAAGGTCATGGCATCCACCCGGGGCCACAGCGCCGGGTACTGCACTGGGGACATCACGGACAACATGACGGAGAACACGTACCTCGCGGTCCGGTTGTGCATCGTCGAGGGCACGCACCAGACATGCGGGCCGGAGCAGTGGACCATCGCTTAGTCCGGCACGGTGATGAACCGCAAGGGCCCGCCTCCGGTGGAGGCGGGCCCTTGCGGTCGCTACGGACTCAGCGCCAGGAGTGCGGTGCGCGGAAGCCGGGCTCGCGCTCCAGGCGGCGCCAGCCGGCCTTCGGGCGGCCGCGGTGGGCCGGGGCGGAGGGCTGGGTCGCCGCACGGGCGAGGAGGATCGCCGTGATGGCGGCGACTTCCTCGGGCTCGGCGTGGCCCTTCTCGACACGAATGTCAGGGGTACTCATAGGTCTCAGTCTCCGTGAGAGAGGTTTCCGCGGGGGTACCGCGAAGGATCCGCTGGGTTACTGCGGGGGGTTGCCGTGCTTGCGGGAGGGCAGTTCTGCGTGCTTGGTGTGGAGCATCGCCAGGGACTTGATCAGCACCTCGCGGGTCTCGGCGGGGTCGATGACGTCATCGACCAGAC
>NZ_JBMNDS010000083.1:0-45502 GCF_052543295.1 Streptomyces sp. SAS_270 | reverse complement strand
GGAAGGGGAGGGAGTGCTGCCGCGGCGGCCGCCCGGCGTATGTGTGTGTGGGGGAGGGGCAGTCAACAGGCCGCCAGCCGGGGCGCGTTGGGGGAGAACGGGGTCAGGGCGGGACGGCAGAGGTGTGCCCGCCGCCCGGGAGGCAGTACCGGGTAGGGCAGCGCCCGGCGGCCCGGCCTGCCGGGGCGGGGCGGGGCGGGAATGCTCCCCGCCGGGGCGGAACCGAAGGGGCAGCCGGCCGCGGACACACTGCGTACGGAGTACGACGCACGGCGCGTGGCGAATGCGGGCCGGGCCGGACCCGGACGCAGGTGTGCCGGCGGTGTCGGTGTCGTTCTGGGCTGCCGCCCGCGGTGGAGGTGAACACCGGGGCCCGGTGGGGGAGTCGGTGCGGCCCGCCGGGGCGTCCGCAAGGCGGCGGGGCCTGCCTGGCCCTCACGCCGCATCCCGCGGAAGGGGTCTGCCGCGGCCGCCGGTCCGGTACGCGCACACTGCGCGCTGTGTGCCGCAGCTCGTGCCGGGCCTGCCGCGCCGGCCGGGAACGGCCGAAGCCCCCGTCGCGGCACGGTGGCCGGCGGGGGCTTCTCGGTTCGCTCGCGCGTTCAGGCGCGGGGCGGGCGGTGGGTCAGGCGACGGCCCAGGGGCTGGGGCTGCGTCCCCGGCTGCCGGGGGCGGCGGGCAGGTCCATGTCCCAGGCGGGCTGGAGTGCGGCGGACAGGACGCCCCACAGCTGGCCGGCCGTCAGGGTGCGTACCGGGACGGTGACCTGGCCGGCGAGGCTGACTGCGAAGACCGACTCCAGGGTGCTGACGATGCCGATGAGCGCCAGGGAGTCCAGGCCGTAGGTCTCCATCGGGACATCCGCGGCGGGTGCCTTGTCCTTGCCCAGGCCGGGCAGGCCCTGCCGGAGGATGGTCTCGAACTTCGCGTTCCACGGTGTCTGCGCCATGGGGCGGACTTCCTTCCGGCTGCCGGGACGGACCGAGCGGTCCGTGCACCCACCGTGTCGCCTCCTGCTCAAGCCGCCGTGGACGGGCACTCGGGCCCTCCGCACGCTCAGACCGCAGCAGTGGCGGGGGCGACGGGCCAGCCGATGCCGCCGTTGGTGGTGGCGGGGGCGGTCGGCCAGCCGATGTCGCCGGTGGCGGAGGCCTGGACGGCGGTGGCGGGCGCGATGGGCCAGCCGATGTCGCCGGTGGCGGAGGCCTGGACGGCGGTGGCGGGCGCGATGGGCCAGCCGATGTCGCCGGTGGCGGAGGCCTGCACGGCGGTGGCGGGGGCGACGGGCCAGCCGATGCCGCCGTTGGTGGTGGCCGGGGCGATGGGCCAGCCGATGTCGCCGGTGGCGGAGGCCTGCAGGGCCGTGGTGTGGGCGGTCGGCCAGCCGATGGCGTCCGCGGTGGCCGCGGAGCCGATGCCGCCGGTGGCGAACAGGGCGGTGGCGACAGCGGCGGCGGTGACGCAGATGCGGGCGATGTTCTTCATGGCCGGACTCCCTTGTGACAACTTGTGTGTTCCGTGTTGGCAACCTCTTGCCAAGAAGATTGGCAACACAGGCTTGGGAATCCCTCGGCATTCGCTCGGGATCCGCTCAAGAAGGCGGAAAGGAGGCGCAGTTCGGGCGGCAGGCGCCCCGGGTCCGTCACCGCCTCACCCCGTCTGAGCTGTGCATTTCCCGGAGTTGGCACATGCGGGCATGCTTTGGCAAGTCCTGGCAAATCTGCTGGGTGAAACCCGGATCGGGGAGGAAAAACAGGGCCCGGCATCGCACCGGGCGTTGCCAACGGTGCGGCCGGCCGGGGTGCGGCCGGGCACCGGCACACGGCCGTACCCCGCAAGGAGACCGCGGGAGATCGCGGGGGAAGGCGGGGGGAGGGCGGTATGCCGTGAGGTCGCCGGAGCCCGGCCGGTGACAGGCTTTTCAGGAGGTCACCGGGGTGCCGGTTAGGGTGCGGGCATGACGACGCAGGCGTATCTCTCCGAACTGTTCTCGCTTCAGGGCCGGGTCGCCGTGGTGACCGGCGGCAGTTCCGGTATCGGCCGGGTCATTGCCGGGGCCCTGGCGCGGGCGGGAGCGGGCGTTGTGATCGTGGCGCGTCAAAAGGCCCAGCTGGCCGATGCGGTGGGCGAACTGGAGGCGGCGGGCTGCCGGGCGGCCTGGGTGAGCGCCGACCTGGGCAGCCGCGAGGGGGTGCGTGCGGCGGCCGAGGAGGTGGCCGGGGTGTTCGGGGAGCCCGACATCCTCGTCAACTGTGCCGGGATCAACCTGCGGCCGCCGATGGGCGAGTTGGACGAGGAGGTGTGGGACACCACGATGGCGGTGAATCTTGAGGCGCCCTATCTGCTGGGACAGCGCTTCGCCCCCGGCATGGCCGAACGCGGCTTCGGGCGGATCATCCACCTGTCTTCCGGGCAGGGTGCCCGGTCCTTCAGTGCCGGGGTGAATGCCCGTTGCCGCGTAGCGGGGCAGGGGAAGCCGGATCGCCGCCAGGGCGATTCGGCGCCTCACTGGACTCAACAGCACGTCGCACGACGGAGACCAGCCAAGAATTCAGCGAGCGGTCGTCGGTAGCGGCAGCGGCCACGGCCTGTTCGTGCAGATCGTCGGGGAGCCTCAGGTTCACATGCTTCATGGTCCTATCCTCGAGCTAGAATGGGACCATGGCAAGGTTTCGTATGTACCCCACGGACGAGCAGGAGCAGCAGATGCTGCTGCACTGCGCGCACGCGAGGTACGTGTGGAACCTGGCAGTCGAGCAGCACGCGCACTGGAAGCGCTGGCGGAAGTCCGCGCCCGGGTTCGCCGAGCAGTGCCGCCAGCTCACCGAGGCCCGGCGCGACAACGAGTGGCTCGGTGCTGGGAACGCGGATGTTCAGCAGCAGGCGCTGCAGGACTTCGCCAAGGCCAAAGCCGCACGGTTCACTTCCGGGTTCGGCGAGCCGACCTGGCGCAAGAAGTTCAAGCATGAAGGCTTCCGGGTCATCGGCAGCGACCGGGTCCCGGAGTTCCACGAGGACGGCACGGCGAAGTGGAACGCGAAGACCGGCAGGCAGGTCATGGGCCGCTCGGTCGTGGTGCACAAGCTCAACCGGCGGTGGGCTCAGGTCAAGGTGCCCGGCTGTGGCTGGGTCCGCTTCCGTCTCACCCGCACTGAACTCCCGTCGGCGAAGACGTTCCGTGTCACCTGCCGCAACGGGCAGTGGCATGTCGCGTTCGCCGTTGTCCCGGCCCCCCTCGATGCCCCGGGCACGGGTGAGGTCATCGGTATCGACCGGGGCGTCACCCTCACCGCCGCCCTCTCGGACGGACGGAAACTGAACTGTCCCCAGCTGACCGTCAAAGAGCGGGCGCAGGTCCGCAAGCACCAGCGCCGCGCGTCCCGCGCCGCGAAGGGCAGCGAGGAGAAGAGGGCCGAGTATGCGAAGGCCGCACGCCTGAGGGCCCGCGAAGCCGATCGGCGCAAGGACTGGTGCGAGAAGACAAGCACGATGCTCGCCAGGTCCTACGACGTGGTGCGGTTCGAGAAGCTGAACATCAAGAACATGACGGCGTCGGCGAAGCCGAAGCCCGACCCCGAGCAGAGCGGACAGTTCCTGAAGAACGGACGGGCGGCCAAGGCAGGGCTGAACCGGGGCATCCTCGCTCAAGGATGGGGCCTGCTGCGGCAGCGCACCGGGCGCAAAGCCCCCGGCCGCGTCGAGGACGTACCCGCCCCGTACACGAGTCTGCGGTGCAGCGCCTGCGGATGGATCGACAAGAACTCGCGCAAGAGCCAAGCCGAGTTCGTCTGCTCCTCCTGCGGTTTCACCTGCAACGCCGACACCAACGCAGCAACCAACATCGCGGCAGGACAGGGCGGGATCCCCCGCCCCCGGCGATCAGCCGGTGCCGGAGGGACGACACCGCCCAACCAGCGGTCGAACGTCCGTGAACCTCAACCCACCTGGGTTGGAATCCCCCTCTTTTGAGAGGGGGAGGATGTCAAGTCACCTCCCAGCAGGCGCACCGGGCGTTCGCCCAAAGCGGCGCCTACGGCGTCTCCAAGGGGGCGCTGGAGTCACTTGCCCGTTCCCAGGCCGAGGCCTGGTCGCCGTACGGCGTCACCTGCAACACGCTCGTGCCGGGGTTCGTGCTGACCCCGCTCAACGCGCGGCTGGCGTCCGATCCCGAGGCGGTGGCGGCGCTGGCCGCGCGCACGCTGGTGGGACGCAACGGTCTGGCCGAGGACTTCGCGGGCGCGGCGGTCTTCCTCGCCGGCCGCGGCGCCGCCTACATCACCGGGCAGGCGCTCTTCGTCGACGGCGGATTCTCCGCCCACTGACCGCCCGCCCGCCCTGCGGCGCCACCACCGGCCGCGCCCCCATCCGCTCCGGGCGCGTGCCCTGACCGGCAGCCGGCAGGGGACGCGGGACGGCGGGCCAAGACGCCCTGCACCAGGACACCTTGCACCAAGCAGGTTGCGTGCGGCGCACGGCGGCGATACGGCCCGCGGCAGCGCCCGGCCCTGCTGGTGGTTGCGGCTGTCAGAAGGTGCGCAATGCGGTGCCGTGAACCGCCCTATGTCAGTGGTGACGGGCGAGCTTGACCGCGGAGACGAGCAGGACCACGGCCAGCAGCGCATCAGCACCAGGTTCAGGAACAGCCCCAGAGGCAGGGTGCCCAGCACCGCGCCGGCGAGGGAGCCTGCGGCCATGATCGTGGTGGTGGCTATTGCTGCGCGCCTTCGACCCTGCGGCGTTTGGCCGTGCGACGGTCGTGGCGGCGGTTTCCGTCAGCGCCGGGCTAGCGGAGACCAAGCCGCAGTTCCTCAGGCAGGAAACTCGGCAGATGGGCAGGTGGCGCATGGCAGGGACGGCAGCGGCGGGAGCCAGGGGAGGTGCGGCGGGGGCACGGCGAGTGCTCGCCCCGCTGGCGTTGGCGCAGTTCATCTGCAGTTTCGCGGGCTCGAACATGAATGTGATGATCAACGACATCAGCGAGGACCTGGACACCACCGTGCAGGGTGTGCAGGTCGCGATCACGATCTTTCTGCTGGTGATGGCCGCGTTGATGATCCCGGGCGGGAAGCTGACCGACAAGTGGGGGCGCAAGCGCTGCCTGCTGGCGGGGCTCGTGGTCTACGGGGTGGGGGCGGTGCTCAGTGCTGCCGCGCCGGGGCTGGGCGTGCTGATCCTCGGCAACTCGATTCTGCAGGGTGTGGGTACGGCGCTGCTGATCCCGCCGGTCTACGTCCTGACCACGCTGCTGTTCACCGACATGGCGTCCCGGGCTCGTGCGTTCGGCGCGATCATGGCGATGGGCGGGATCGGTGCGGCCGCCGGTCCGCTGATCGGCGGGCTGATCACGAGCGCGATCAGCTGGCGGGCCGCGTTCGTGTTCCAGGCGCTGGTGATCGTGGTGATCGTGGTGCTCAGCCGTCGGATTCCCGATCCGCTGCCGTCCGACCCCGCCCGGCCCTTCGACATGGTCGGGGCCGTGCTGTCGGCGGCGGGCCTGGTGCTGCTGGTGACCGGCATCCTGGCCGTCGACAACAACGGCTGGCTGGCGCTGGGCCTGCTGCTGGCCGGCGCGCTTGTGCTGTTCGGCTTCTTCGTCTGGGTGCGCGGCCGCGAGCGCGCCGGCCGGGAGGCGCTGCTGTCGACCGTGCTGTTCCGCAACCGCACCTCCAACCTCGGCCTGGTCACCCAGAACACGCAGTGGCTGATGCTGATGGGCGTCTCGTTCACCGTCGCCGCCTACCTGCAGGTCGTCCGCGACTACGACGCGATCGAGACCGGTGTCATCTTCACCGCCGCGACCCTCGGCATCCTCGCTTCCTCACTGGCAGCCGAGAAGCTGGCCCGGCGCCGCGCACAGCGCACTCTCATCATGGCGGGCTTCGTCGTGACGACCGCCGGCATCGCCGTGCTGCTGGTCCTGGTCGCCTGGAAGCCCGGCCCCTGGGCGTTCGCCCCCGGCCTGCTGCTGATCGGACTGGGGCTGGGGGTGATGCTCACCCCGTCGGTGAACGTGGTCCAGTCGTGCTTCCCCGAGACGCAGCAGGGCGAGATCTCCGGCCTGTCGCGCAGCATCTCCAACCTCGGCTCCTCACTCGGCACTGCCGTCGCGGGAACGATCCTGGTGTCAGGGCTCAGCAAGGGCGCCTACGCTGCGGCGATGGCGGCGCTCGCGGTCGTGGGCCTGGGCGGGCTGCTTGCCGCGGCACTCCTGCCGCGCGTCGGCAGGCCCCGTGCCGCCGCAACCGGGACGACGACACCGCCGAGGGTGCCGCAGCAGTGACCTTGACACAGCAGGGGCGTTGCTACCCGCCGGCGGTTCGTGCGGTCAGCCGGTTCGGCCTTCGGCGCGGTCGAGCTCCTCGTCCAGGGCGAGGGCGGCATCGAGCAGGGCCAAGTGGGTGAAGGCTTGCGGAAAGTTCCCGAGCTGCTCGCCGGAGGGGCCGATCTCTTCGGCGAATAGGCCGACGTGGTGGGCGTAGGTGAGCATCTTGGAGAAGGCGTAGTGGTCGAGGCGAAGCGGTGCCCCACCTGCCGCTGCACGAACGCCGGGTCCGCCCCGCCCTCGATCTGGTGGGTGACGTGGCTGTGCCGCAGGCAGTGGGCGGGGGTGAGAACAGGCGAAACCCAGGCCGCCGACGGGGGGCAGCGGCCTGGGTTTCGCGGTCTGGGCGGGGTGGGGCTGGGTCAGCGCAGGTGGCTGCGGAGGGTCTCGATCACCGCGGGGGCCTGGGCGTTGAGGTAGAAGTGGCCGCCGGCAAACACCTGCAGGGTGAAGGGGCCGGTGGTGTGCTCGCCCCAGGCGCGGGCCTCCTCGAGGGTGACCTGGGGGTCGTCGTCGCCGGTGAGGGCGAACAGCGGGCAGGTCAGGGGTGGGCCGGGGGTGTAGCGGTAGGTTTCCGCGGCCCGGTAGTCGGCGCGGACCGCCGGCAGGATCATGCGCAGGATCTCGGGGTCGCCGAGTACCTGGGTGTCGGTGCCGCTGAGCCGGCTGATGTCGGTGATCAGCCCGTCGTCGTCCAGCAGGTGCACCCGCTCGTCGCGTACCGCCGAGGGGGCGCGCCGGCCCGAGGCGAACAGCCCGTGCAGGACCGTGCCCCGCTCCTCCAGGCGCCGGGCCACCTCGAAGGCGAGCGAGGCGCCCATGCTGTGCCCGAAGAACGTCACGGGCCCCTGGCACCACGGCTCGATCTGCTCGGCCACCGCGTCGGCGAGGGCGGGAATGCTGTCGATGCACGGCTCGTGGCGCCGGTCCTGGCGGCCGGGGTACTGGATCGCCAGCACGTCCACGTCCGGTGCCAGGGTGCGGGAGACGGGGAAGTAGAAGGACGCCGCGCCGCCCGCGTGCGGGAAGCACACCAGCCGGTGCGCGGCGTGCGCGGCGGGATGGAAGCGGCGGATCCACGCGCTGCTGTCCACGGTCGTCTGCGTGCTCACGTCAGGCCCCCATCTGCGGTGCGCGGTCCCTGTTTCCTCACGGGTGACTCCCTGTCGCCTGCGGCCTGTTCGTTGCCCGGCCGGCCCGAATTGCTGCTTCCTGCGGCCTGCCGGCTTTTCTGCGGCCCGTCAGTTTTCCGTGCCGTGTGCCGTGTGCCGTGTGCTGCGTGCTGCGTGCTGCGTGCTGCGTTCGTGTTTGTGTGCTGCCGCGTTCCGGGCGGCCGGCCCCTGTGGTGTGCGTTTCAGCCGCGCAGCAGGGGGGTGGTGGCGCTGTCGAGGGCGGCGGCCGGGTCGTCGTACATCCGCCGGATGTGGAAGAGGTCCTTGAGCAGGTCCGCCGAGCCGATCTTCCGGGTGGGCTGCTGCTCGGCGATGCCGCGCAGCGGCAGCCGGCCCAGATCGGCCCAGCGCAGCCGGCCGTCGGCGCCGATGTAGCTGCGGGCGCGGCCGGCGTTGTCGGGGTGGACGCAGTAGGGCACGTCGAGGTAGCCGCGGCGGAAGGCGGCCAGCAGCGCCCGCCCGATGTCGTCGTCGAGGCAGAGCACCGCGTCGACCAGGGCGCGGGCCTCCGCATACGTCTCCGAATCCACCTCCCCACCCGATGCACCCGATACGCCCGATACGCCGGGGGGTGCGGGGGTGCGGCGGGCGACGGCGTCGGCGTACTCCAGGGCCAGCACGTTCTCCGCGACGGTGGGGATACGGCGCGACTCGGCGACCGTCTTGACGATCAGCCGCTGCGCGCCGGTGGTCACCGCCAGCTCGGCGGCGCGCCCCAGCAGGTGGTGGGCGCCGCGGTAGGTCTCGGGATACACGCCCATGTAGGCGTAGATGACGATGTGCCAGTTGTGGGTGGGCAGCAGTTCGCGGCACAGCCGGCCCAGCGCGCGGACCGCCTCGCGGTCCTGGCCGGGGTCGGTCTGCTGGGCGTAGCTCAGCGACAGGGAGCGGATGCCGTGCTGGGCGAAGAACATCGCCTCCAGGAAGCTGATGGCGACCAGCTGGCTGGGCGGGCACAGCTGGCCCATCATGCAGCCGCCGAACGTCTCCAGGTGCGGTTCGATGCCCGCGTCGTACAGCCGCCGGTACAGCGCGCAGCAGGCCTCCCAGTTCTTGACGCCGTCGGCCAGCGGGGTGCGGCCGTAGGGCAGGCAGTAGGAGACCGGGCCGCCCTCGGTGGCGTTCAGGCCCAGCCGCAGCAGGGACCAGAAGATGTCGATGGGGGTGGCCGAGCCGTGGCGGACCTGGACGGGGAAGGAGGCATCGCGCACCCCGTCCAGGACGGCCGCGGTGGTGGCCGGGGGGTGGCTGACGACCGGGTAGCCGTTGAGGGCGATGCCCTCGCGCAGTGCCGTCGTCACCGCCTCGAGCTCGCCGACGCGGGTGTAGCTGTCCAGGGTCAGGGTGCCCACCGTGGTGGCGTCGGCGTTCTTGGCGGCGATCAGCCCGGCGCGCATCTGCTGCGGGTCGCCGAAGCCCATCCTCGGCTGCACCACCAGGCGTCCGGCGGCGCCCGCCCGCCGCACGAACGCGCCGAAGTCGACGGGCCGCTGGCGTCGGGCGTCGGCGCGGCGGCGCCACAGCCGGGCCGGCCCGCTCACAGCGCCACCCGGTCGCCGTCGTCGAGGGCGGCCTGCTCGGGCGGCGGCAGCGCGGACAGGAAACCGCGGAAGGCGCTCACCGGGTCCTGCCCGTCCTCGAAGACCGAGTCGAAGCCGGCGGCGGTCAGTTCGGCGGCCCGGGCGGCCATTTGGTCGCCGTCGGTGCCCAGTTTGCCGCCGATCACGATGGGGGTGGCGGCCAGCGGGGCCAGCGCGCGCAGCTGCCCGATCACCCGCAGTCCGTCCTGGTAGCCGTGGCCGTTGACGCTGCTGATGACGACCATGTCCGGCTCCAGCGCATGGCATTCGGACACCAGCAGGTCATCGGGCACGCACGGGCCGAGGTTGACGACCTCGTAGCCGCACTCCTCGATCAGCAGCTGCAGGAAGACCAGGTTCCAGGTGTGCGAGTCGGAGGCCAGCGAGGTGACGATCACCGTGCCTTTCGCGCGCACCGGCTGCCCGCCTTGGCCCGGCGCGGGCAGAGCGGGCCCGCTCACGGGGCCTCTCCCGCCGTCAGCGCGGTGCGCACATGCTCGATACGGCCGGCCGAGACCACCCGGCCGCCGTCCACCGCCACTTCGGCCGGCGCCGGCCGGCCCAGAAACATCAGCAGGCTGGAGGTGGGCCCGTAGGCGCCGGCGTTGGGCACCGTCACCACATCGCCCTCCTGGAGATGGGCGGGCAGGTCGATCTGCCGGCCCAGCACATCGCCGGGCGTGCACAGCGGCCCCACCAGGCTGGCCTTCTCGGTGTCCGCGCCGGCCTGGACGTGCACGCTGACCGGCAGCAGCCGGCCCAGCCCGGACATGCCGCCGAAGGTGTTGATGCCGGCGTCCACGATGACGAACTTCCTGCCCCGGCTGACCTTCACATTGCTGACCCGGGTGACGAGGGTGCCGCTGTCGCCGGACAGATAGCGCCCGGACTCCACCGCCAGCCGCGGTGCGCCCTGGCGCCAGTGCGGGAAGTGCACGTCCAGCGCCGCCTCCAGCGCCGTCCGCAGCCCGGGATAGCGGGCCCGCTCGCCCTGCTGGGCGTAGGGGACGGAGAAGCCGCCGCCGATGTCCAGCAGCTGCAGCGGCACGCCCAAATCCTCCTGGACGGCGGCCGCCACCGCGATGGTGTGGGTGAGCTCGTCGATCAGCGCCGCCTCGTCGCGGGCGTTGCTCTGCGAGAACAGGTGCAGGCCGGCGATGCGGGCGCCGGCCACCGCCCGCAGCTGCGGCGCCAGTTCGGCGACGGTCTCGCTGTCGATGCCGAACTGGGTGGGTGTGCCGGTCATCCGGATGCTGGTGGTGGCGCTGGCGGTGGCACTGTTGATGCGCAGCAGGCAGTCGGCGCGGGTGCCCGCCTCCAGTGCGGCCGCCCCGATGTGCTGCAGGTCGCTCAGCGACTCCGCGGAGAAGGTGCCCACCCCGCCCGCAAGCGCCTCGCGCAGCTCGCCCGGCGTCTTGCCGGGTCCGGTGTAGAGGATGTCGGCGCCCTGGTAGCCCGCCTCCAGCGCGGCCGCCAGCTCCCCGGTCGAGCTGATCTCGGCCCGGCAGGCGGGAACATCCCCTCCGGTGCGCAGCGCCCGCACCAGGTCGGGGTGCGGGTTGGCCTTGAAGGCGTAGAACACCTCGAAGCCCTCCGGCAGGAAGCCGAACAGCTCGCGCCGCGCGGCCCGCACCCGCTCAAGGTCGTACACGTACAGCGGGGTGCCGTACCGGGCGGCCAGCTCGGCCGCGTCCACACCGCCCGTGCCCGCGCCCGGGCCGGTGCTCGTGCCGGTGCTCGCGTTGGTACCGGTACTGGTGTCCGGGCCGGTGCCGGTACGGGTGTTGGTGTTGGTGTCGGTGCTGGTGTGCGGGCTCATCGGGTGCTCCCCTCGAGCAGCAGGGCCAGTTCCCGGCGGGCGTTCTTGCCGTGCTGGGTGAGCGGGAAGTCGCTCAGCACCCGGCAGATGGCGGGCACCTTGGCGGGTTCCAGACGCTGGGTGAGTTCCTTCAAAACGGTCCGCGGGGGCAGGTCGCTCTCCACGAACAGCGCCAGGTCGTGGGCTTCGCTGGGCGGCAGCGCGGCCGCCGCCCGCACGCCCGGGATGTCCATCGCGGCACCCTCGATCTCCAGGGTGCTCATCCGAAAGCCCTTGCGTTTGAACATGTCGTCGCGCCGGCCCTCGAAGTACAGGTAGCCGTCCGCGTCCAGGCTGCCGTAGTCGCCGGTGTGCAGCCGCCGCTCCCCGCTGAGCGGGTCGGTGCGAAACGCCTTCGCGCTCAGCTCCGGGCTGCGCCAGTAGCCGGGCATCACATGCGGCCCGGCCGCGACGATCTCCCCGACCTCCCCGACGGGCACCTCGGCGCCGTCCGCGTCCAGGATCAGCACCCGGGTGCCGGGCAGCGGCAGCCCGACCGCGCCGGGCCGCTCACCGTCCTCCTGCGGCGGCATCACGGTGATCCGCTTGGCCTCGGTCTGCCCGTACTGGCGCACCACCCGCACCCCGGGAAACTGCGCGCGCAACGCGTCGATGGTGGCCTGCGGCAGCGCCGCCCCGGTGTTGGTGAACAGCCGCACCGGCGCCGCCGGTTCGGTGTCCCGCTGCGCCAGGGTGACGATCATCGAGGCGAGCGAGGGCACCAGCGGCACCACCGTCGCCCCCGTCTCCCGCATCCGGCGCACCAGCACCAGATCGGAGTCCCGGTCGGCGAGCACGATCTCGCAGCGCGCCAGACACGTCATCAGCACCTTGTACAGGCCGTAGTCCCACGACATCGGGAAGCGGCAGAACACCACGTCGTCGGGCCGGTAGCCGAGCGCCTCGGTCAGCGCCCGGGAGGCGAAGGCGACCTGCGCGTGCGGGCAGATGACCGCCTTGGGCGCGGCGGTGGACCCGGAGGTGTAGATGAGGGTCGCCACATCGCCGGCCTGCACCGGCTGGTCCTCCAACCGGGCGCCGCCGGCATGCAGTTGCTCCACCGCAGCCCACACCCCGGCCGTCTCGTGCACCGGCCGGCCGGTGAGCTCACCCAGCCGCTGCGCGCTCGCCGCATCGCCCAACAGCAGCACCGGCTCGCAGTTGTCGATGACATGCCGCAGGTGGAACGCCTTCATCGACGGGTTCAGCGGCACGAACACCGCACCCAGCCGGGAGGCCCCGTAGAACATCGCGGCCAGCTCGCGGCCGGTGGGCAGCTGCAGCACGATCCGGTCGCCGCGGCGCACCCCCTGCCCGTGCAGCCAGCAGGCGAACGCGTGGCTGTAGGCGGCCAGTTCCCGGTACGTCCAGGCACCGGCCGCATCGCGGACCGCGGAAGCCTCAGGCACCTCGGCGAGAGCGTCGTCCAGCAGGCCGTGCACGAGTTCGGACCGGGAAACCGGCCCGGAATTCACGGCCGGCCCGGAATTCGGAGCGGATTCCTCCCCCGACGAGGCGGATTCTTCCCCCGACGAGACGGACGAGACTGACGAATACGAGTGGCTGACCAACGTCGCACCCCGCTAAGAGTTATGGCTCGGTTCGCCGAAATACGCTGCGTCGGAAACCTCATGGGCCACGGTAGGGGCGCCACGGGGGGCGGCTGAACCCCTAACTCCCCCTATCCGGCCCGCCGCGACACCCCCCCCGGCCGCCCGCCGGGAAGCCGCGGACACCCCCGCACCGGACCACCGCCACGTCCCGCACCCGCCCCTGAAATCCGCCCCACAGGACACCACGGGCCCCTCCACTGCGATTCGACGCAGAAGCGACAGGAATACGACGGGAATTCGGCCGCGATACGGCTGCCACGCCGCTGCCATCCCGGTGCGTGCGCTGCGGGTGCTTTCCGGAAGGGACCGATCCGGCACTACGGCCGCCCGGACACGGCCCGCCACGCCGCCCCCGGGCCCGGCCGGCGCCGCATACGATGGACGCAATGCGTGCGCGATACGCACGCAGCGCAAGAGCCCCCGGGCTCCCAGGGCTCCCGGGCTCTTGGGTTCTTGGGTTCTTGGGTTCTTGGTCTTGCGGCCTCGCGCACGAGGACACACAAGGACGCACGAGGACGGACGGGGTGGTGCGGGGATGAAGGAAGGCGGAGGGTCCATGACCAGCGGTGAGGGCGCGGAGCTGCCGGGCAGCATCCAGGTGCTGTGGGACCTGCGCAACCGGCAGCAGCGCGGCCGCCGCGGGCTGAGCACGGCGCGCATCGTCGAGGCGGCGATCGAGTTCGCCGACGAGAACGGGCTCGGCGCACTGTCGATGGCCAAGGTCGCCGAGCGCCTCGACTTCGCCACCATGTCGCTGTACCGGCACGTGGCGAGCAAGGACGAACTGCAGGCGCTCATGCTCGATATGGCCTACGGGCCGCCGCCCGCCCCGGCAGAGGGCGAGGAGGAATGGCGCGCGGGCCTGGAGCGGTGGGCCCGCGCCTTCGCGGACGTCTTCCGACGCCACCCGTGGATGCTGCAGATCCCGCTCGGCGGCCCGCCGCTGGAGCCGGGCCAGCTGAGCTGGCTGGAGTGCGGGCTGCGCACCCTGGGCCGCAGCGGCCTGACCCCGGGCGACAAGCTGTCGGTGATGCTGCTGCTGATCGGCTACGTCCGCAACAGCGCCCAGCAGCGCGGGGGACTGGAGCGCCCGGACGTCAGCGAGGCCGAGCTGATGGCCGCTTACGGGCAGGCGATGGACAAGTTCGTCGACGCCGCGGCCTTCCCCGCGGTGCGCGAACTGCTCGAGGCGGGCACCTTCGAGGCGGCCGAGGACGACTTCTCCTTCGGCCTGCACCGGGTGCTGGACGGCATCGAGGTACTCATTGCCCTGCGGGCTGGCCGCCGCCTTCTGGACTGACCGGCCCACCCCCGCCGCTGCCCCTGCTGCCGGGCCGCGGGTGCACGCACACATGTCCGTCCTCGCCCACCGGCAGGCGGACGAGGACGGACTCCCCTTCTTCCTGCGGGGCTTCGGGCTAGCGCCGGGGATCGTCGGCGGCGGCGGAGGAGGAGGGCGGGACGGCGGCGGGGGATCCGTCCGCCCCGGCGGGCGCGGGCAGCGGCACGGCGCCGTAGGTGCCGCCCTGCGCGGCCTCCAGCGAGCCGGGCAGCGCCGCCTCGAGGGGGGTGGTGCGCAGCAGCAGCGCGGCGAGCACCGCCGTCAGGGCCATCAGCACGGCGCCGACCAGCGAGGCGACCTGCAGGCCGTGCGTGAACGCCTCCCGGCCGGCATTCATCAACGCACCGCCCGCCGAGGGGGACTGATGGGCGGCCACCTCGGCGGCGCCGCCGATGGTGTTGCGCAACGCGTGCAGCGCCGGGCCGCCCACCCCGCCCGGGCTGACGTCCGCCATGTCGCCGCGGTACACCGCGGAGCCGATGCTGCCCAGGGTGGCGAAGCCGAAGGCGATGCCGAACTCGGTGAAGGTCTCCGAGACGGCGACCGAGGAGCCGGCCCGCTCGGGCGGGGCGGAGGTGACCACGATCTCCGCGGCCAGCGTCCTGGCCGCGACCATGCCGCCGGCCAGCAGACCCACACCGGCCAGCACCACCGCGACGGGGGAGTCCACCTCGACCCGGGTGAGCACCCCGAAGCCGGCGGCCATGAGCACCAGCGCGCCGCCGATCAGCTTCGCCGGGCGCACCCGGCGGCCCAGCGAGGCCGACAGGCCCACCGCGACGCCGATGGCGGGCATCGGCGCCAGCGACCACAGCGACGCCTTCAGCGGCGAGTAGCCCAGCACCATCTGCAGGTACTGGTTGGTCAGCACGCTGGAGCCCATCAGGGCGAAGGCCGCCATCATGTTGACGATCACCGCGCCGCTGAAGCTGCCGCGGCGAAACAGCGAAAGGTCGATCATCGGGTGGGCGGCGGTGGCCTGCCGGATCACGAAGGCGACCACCAAAACCGCGCCGGCCGCGGCCCAGAGCGCCGCGCTGTGGCTGTAGCCGTTGATGACGAGCTCCTTGAACCCGTAGATCAGCGTCATCACACCGGCCAGCGACAGCACCGTGCTCAGCAGGTCCAGCCGGCCGCGGTCGGGATCGCGGTGCTCGGGCAGCAGCAGCGGCGCCAGGATCAGCACCAGCACCATCACCGGCGTGTTGATCAGGAAGACCGAGCCCCACCAGAAGTTGTTGAGCAGCAGGCCGCCGATGACCGGGCCGAGGGCCGCGCCCGAGGTGAGCGTGCCGCCCCAGGCGGCGATGGCGGCCTTGCGCTCCTTGGTGTCGTGGAACATGGTGCGGATCAGCGCCAGCGAGGTCGGCGTCAGGGTGGAGGCGGCCAGGCCCAGCAGTGCCCGCGAGGCGATGAGCATTTCGGGGCTGGTGGAGAACGAGGCGGCCGCCGATGCCAGGCCGAACAGTGCGGCGCCGAACAGCAGCAGCTTGCGCCGCCCGATCCGGTCGCCCAGCCAGCCCACCGTGACCAGGGTGCCGGCCAGCACGAAACTGTAGATGTCCATGATCCACAGGAGCTGCGACGCGCTGGGCGAGAGGTCCTTGCTCAGCGGGGCGATCGCGAACCCGAGGACCGAGACGTCGACGGCGACCAGCAGGGTGACCAGAACGATCACCACCAGGCCGCACCACTCCTTCATTCCCGCCCTGGGCTCGGTTTGCGTCATGGCCATCCCCCCACCTCGCTCTGCGTATCTGACACGCAGAGCGTATCTCATACGCACATGCGTGTCACGTACGCATCGAGGGGAGGGTGAGAGCGAGGGACGGTGCGCCCGGCGTGGGTGCCGCGGCGGGGGAGTGGGAACGGGGATGCCGCGTCCCAGGGATGCGAGCCGTTTCGGCAGGCGGGGCGCGCCTTGCGGTGGCTTTGACGGCGAGTCAGACCTCCCGCGGGAGCCCTGACCGCGGCCCCGCCCCCGGACAATGCGTGCGGCGAGGAAGTGAGGCCCGCCAACTCCCCGCCGCCGGCGCCGCCCTGCCACTCGGCCGGCCTCGCGCGGCCCTGAACCGGCCGCCGCTGCCCGGCCCTCCGGCGTGATCGGCCCTCACCGGCCCTCACCGGGTCTCACTGGCCTCACCGTCCGCTGGCTGCGGCCCGGCAGGGCGAGGGGCCGCAGCGGACGCCACCGGCGGCGCGGCCCGCGCCGTCGGCGCCCCAATGCCCCCGACCCCGCCCGCCCTGCCCGGCCCCTGTGCCGAACGCGCCGACACCTGCAGCGCCGTGGCCCGCCGGCCCCTGGAAGGCGCCGGTGAGCGGCAGGCCGCCGTGACCCACCGCCTGTGCGGCCGCCCGCGGACCGTCCATCGGCCGCTCATGGGCCGTGCGCCCGGTTCTCGCCCGCCCCGGCGTGGAGCGCCTGCCCGCCCGGGGCCTCGGCCCTCGTCAACGCGCCGCGTCGCGCGGTGAGATGACCGGCCCGCGGTGGTGCGGGCACCGCCTGCGGGGGGTGGCGCTGGCACCACCGCGCTCAGGTGCCCAGGCCCATGGCCCGCATCGGCGCGGCAGGAGATTCTCAATACACCGGACCCGCCGGGCCGGCCCACCGGACGACCAACCGCCCAGGAGACCCCCATGCGAATTCTGCCGGGTAACGGAGTCACCAGCACTGCCCTGGCCAGCGGCCGACTCGACCTGCGGGCCGAAGGACGCACCGGCACGTTCCGCTGCACCCCCCTGGCGGCGAGCATGTGGTTCGCGCTGCGCCGCAACGACGGGTTCGTCGACCTCGCCGTCGAGAGCCTGGCCCACCACTGGGGGACCGACCTGGAGAAGGTCCGCACGGTGATGGACGCCTGGTCGCGCAAGCTGATCGACACGGGCTGGCTCCAGCCGGCCCTGTGAAAACGGCCGCCCCCGCTGCACGCGCCCGCACCCGACTGGGCCGCTGCAACCACCCCAGCCCGGGCAGCAGCCGGGGGCCCACACAACCCGGCCCCGCCCCCACACCCGCCCCGGCCCACCCGCACCTTCCACCCCAGCCGGCCGCCCCCACACCCCGGGCGGCCGCGCAGTGGGCCCGGCGGGCCCCTGACTCACCCGCCCGACCCCCCTGTCCGGGGGAAACACACCCCACTCCCGCGCCGTAGCACCCGCTTCACGCCGCCCCCGCAACGAGCCTGAGGACGCCCACGGATCCAACTCCCCACCGGAGGAATCCTTGCGTCGTCAGCTCCTGACCACCGCCGTCACATCCGCCGCCCTCGCCCTGTGCACGCTGGCCGCCACCCCGGCGGCAGCCGTACCGGCCGACAAGAGCCAGGTCCTTGCCACATGGACCCAGACCAGTGCGAGCAGCTACAGCACCTGGGCCGCGGCCCGCGCCAACCAGGGCGCCTGGAGCGCCTATGCCTTCGACTGGTCCACCGACTACTGCTCCTCGTCCCCCGACAACCCCTTCGGGTTCCCCTTCCAGATGTCCTGTGCCCGCCACGACTTCGGCTACCGCAACTACAAACAGGCGGGCACCTTCACTGCCAACAAGTCCCGCCTGGACAGCGCCCTGTACGCCGATCTGAAGAGAGTGTGCGCCGCCTACAGCGGCATCAAGCTCACCAGCTGCAACGCCACCGCCTGGACCTACTACCAGGCGGTCGACAAGCTCGGCAGCTAACCGCAACTCCTGTGCCGGGGGCGTCCAGGCACCACTGCCTGACGCCTCCGGCATGTTTTTGAGCCCGCCGACACGAACATTTCCCCGTCCCGGCAGCGCACACAGCACCTGGCATGAGGCGCCAACTCGCCTCCCCCGAGGCGAATGTGACGGCATACCAGGCCCGCCCGGCAGGCACGTTTCGCTCACCGGGCCACGGTGCTCACTCGCCGGCGGCGTCCTGCGGCTGCGGGGACGCGGCTGCTGCGGTCGCGGTGTAGTAGACGGACGTGCCCTGCTTGGCGCGCTCCACGCGGCCCTTGGCGACCAGACCCTCCAGCGTGGTGCGCACGACGGTGTTCTTGACACCGCGTTCGGGGTGGGACTGGGAGAGCGCGGTGGTGACCTCCGCGGCCGAGCGGGGCTCGCTCTGCCCGCTGAGGTGGTCATGGATGAGGGTGCCGAGGGTGGGCTGGGCGGGGCCCGCCTGCTCCGCCTTCTTGGCCGGGGCCTTTTCAGGGGCGGCCTTCTCGGCGGCGGCCTTCTTGGCGACCGGCTTCTTGACGGCCGCCTTCTTGGCCTTCGGCTTCGCCGCGGCGGCCTTCTTCTGCCGGGCCGGCTTGGCCCCAGCGGCCGGGGCGCTGCGCGGCGCGGGCACGGTGGCCGCGGGGGCGTCGTCCTCAGGCGCCTGGCCGGCCGGGCTCTTGGCGCCCAAGGCCTGCTGCACGCTCACCAGCAGGGCCTGGTCCTGCTGCAGTGCCTGCAACTGCGCCTGGAGTGCGGCCACTTCGCCCCCCAGACGGTCCTGCTCCTTGGCGTTGCGCTCAAGGTCGGCGGTGACCTGGGCGGCGTACTGCGACTTGAGTTCGGTCGCTTCCTGCGTTTCCTGCTGAACCTCGGACATGACGGCTGCCTCTCGTTGGACGCGGTGTGGTGTTGGTGGCGGATCGTACCCGCATCATCTGGCCATGATCCGGCGAAATTCAGACTGACCCATGCGACCGCCCCGCTGCGCGGCCACTTCACTCACCCTCTCAAGCCCTGCGCCGAACCGGTGCGCACTTGCCGGTGCATTCACACCTCAGGGTGCGCCGACAGCCCGCGCACACCTCGCACATGGGGTGCGCGGCGGGCCCGGCGGCCGTGAACAGGGGGCGCCGGCCGCACTGTTGGGGCCGCGCCCGGGGGCGGGGGCGGGACCCGGCGCGGCGCCCGGCCAAGGTGGCTGCCGGGGCCGATGGTTGACCCGTCACCGCAGTGACATCCGCCGGGGCGGCGGGGTGTTCACGGGTTCACGGGTTCACGGGGGCACGGGGTCACGGGGTTCACGGGGTTCACGGATGCTGATCTGGGCATGCCAATTCTGCCCGTGAGCCCCCACCGCGGTCCTCAGGAGGACGCTTTGACGACCAGGTTGCGCATCCGCAGAGCCCCTCTCACCCTGGCCGGCGCGCTCGCGCTGGTCATCGCCTTCCCGGGCAGCGCGCTGGCCGGCCCGCCCCAGGCGCTGCCCGCCCACGCCGACGGGCTGGAGCAGACCTTCCAGCCGGCCTACGACTACGACACCGACGGCTGTTACCCCACCCCGGCCATCGGGCCTGATGGCACCCTCAACGGGGGACTCAAGCCGAGCGGTGCGCTCAACGGCCAGTGCCGTGATGCCGGGGACCTCGACAACACCAACGGCTATGCCCGCGAGAAGTGCAACAACGGCTGGTGTGCCGTCGTGTATGCGCTGTACTTCGAAAAGGACCAGGCCCTCGCGGGCAGCGGTCTGGGCGGGCACCGCCACGACTGGGAACACGTCGTGGTGTGGGTGCACGACAACGAGCCGCAGTACGTGGCCACTTCGGCGCACGGCGACTTCACCGTCTACGGCCGGGACCGCATCCGCTGGGACGGCACCCACCCCAAGGTCGTCTACCACAAGGACGGCATCCGCACGCACTGCTTCCGTCCTGCCGGCGCGGGCGACGAACCGCCGGAGAACCACCAGCACACCTGGCAGTTCCCCGACCTGGTCGGCTGGGAGGGCTACCCCGCAGGTGTGCGCGAGAAGCTGACCGGGGCCGACTTCGGCAGCGCCCACTTCGGGCTCAGGGACGGCGACTTCAACGCCCACCTCGCCAAGGCCCTGCCGCCGGGCATCGCCTTCGACCCCAACGCCTGAGCAGGCGGCCCGGACGACGCGGCCCGGGCCGGCATCGGCCCGCCCCTCTCCGGGGTAACACTGGGGTGTGAATGCCGGTCAATAGGGGTGGGGCGGCATTATTTAACAGGGGTGGGGTGGCATTATGCTGCGTTATACCCGCCCCACATACTGGGTCGCATGGCGAACCCCACAGTGCTCCCGGAGCAATTACCGCCGACCGCGCAGGGAACGGGGAGTGATTTCTCCCGCCTGGCGCGCAGAATTTCCGAGGCGGGGCTGATGGAACGGCGGCCTGTCTACTACACCGTGCGATTCAGCGCGGTGGCCCTCGCGCTGGTGGCGGGCTGCGTGGCGTTCGTCGCGCTGGGCGACAGCTGGCTGCAACTGCTCGTGGCGGCCGGTCTGGCCGTGGTCTTCGGGCAACTGGGTCTCGCGGCCCACGACCTGGCCCACAAGCAGGTGTTCTCCCGCCGCCGCCCCACCGAGATCGGCGGGCTGATCGCGGCCAACGCGCTGCTCGGCATGAGCTATGGCTGGTGGATGAGCAAGCACACCCGCCACCACGCCAACCCCAACCATGAGGACAAGGACCCCGACGTCGCACCCCACCTCATCGTGTGGTCGCGCCGGCAGGCGAGTGTGGCCCGCGGGCTGCCCGCGTTCATCGGCCGCCACCAGGCCGTCCTGTTCTACCCGATGCTCACGCTGGAGGGCTTCAACCTCAGCGTCGCCGGCTTCCGGGCCCTGTTCGGTGCCTCGCTCAAGCGGCCCGTCCTGGAAGGGAGCCTGCTCGTTGCGCACTTCGCGCTCTACTTCGGCGCCGTGTTCACCGTGCTGCCGCCCGGCAAGGCGTGCGCGTTCATCGCCGTGCACATGGGGCTGTTCGGCATCTACCTCGGCTCGGTGTTCGCCCCCAACCACAAGGGCATGCAGATGGTCACCGAGGGCCAGGAGCTGGACTTTTTGCGCCGCCAGGTGCTCACCTCACGCAATGTGCGTGCCGGGGTGCTGACGGATGCGTTCATGGGCGGCCTCAACTACCAGATCGAGCACCATCTCTTCCCCAGCATGCCGACCCCGGCGCTGCGCCAGGCCCAGCGCATCACCGAGCAGTACTGCGCCGAACTGGGCATCCCCTACCACCAGACGAGCCTGGTCGTCTCGCACCGCGAGACGCTGCGCCACCTGCGCAGCGCCGGGGAACCCCTGCGCGCCGCCGCCCGCTGAGCACCCCGCCCCACCCCCGGGGGACAAGAGCCGCCGGGGGCCGGCTCGTTCAACCGGCGGCGGGGTCACAGACCCAGCTTCACCTGGGCGCCACCGTCTATCTTCAGGTGCAGGCCGGTGACGTAACGCGACTCCTCCGAGGCCAGGTAGACCACCGCGTGCGAGACGTCGCCGGGAGTGACATACGGGATCGGCATGGCCTGGATGCCGGTGAAGATGGGCAGCGCGTCCTCGACGGTCGGCTGCTCCTTGTCGGGCATGAACGCCTGGTAGACCGCGTCGTTGAGGAGCATCTCCGTCTCGACGTTCGTCGGGTGCACGGCGTTGACCCTGATCGCCCGCTGGGCCACCAGCTGGGAGAGCGTGTTGACGTACTCGACGAGGGAGTGCTTCGCGAAGCGGTAGCCGGCGAAGCCCGGGCCGGCCTGCGAGACGTCGGCGTGGCCGGGCTGCAGCCCGACGATCGAGCCGACGATGATGATCGAGGCGCCCTCGCCGAGGTGCGGCAGCGCCGCGTGGACGGTGTTGAGGACCCCCGACAGGTTGATGTCGACGGTGTCGATGTACGCCTCGATCGGACGGTTCGCCCCGATCGGCAGGATGCCGGCGTTGGGGATGACCACGTCCAGGCGGCCGAGTTCGGCCACCCCCTCGTCGACGGCCTGGCGCAGCGCGGCCCGGTCGCGCACATCGGCGACCTTGACCACCGCGCGCTGCCCGCTCTTGCGCACCAGCCGGGCCGTCTCCTCCAGCTCTTCGGTGCCGGCCAGCGGGTAGGGCACGCTGGTGACCTCGCCCTCGCCCAGGTCGATGACGATGACGTCCGCGCCCTCCTCCGCCAGCCGCACCGCGTGGCTGCGGCCCTGACCGCGGCCCGCACCGGTGATGACCGCTACTTTTCCTGCCAGCCGGCCCATAGGGCCCTCCCTTTGTATTCGGTGCAGCCCACCAATAGGGCATTGACTCGCCTCATTATTGGTGCGTTCGCACCGCTCACAACGAGCCAATGACCCCTAAACAAATAGGGGGATGCCCGAAAAGAATCAGCCCCCTCGGCGCGGCGGCGCGCCGGGGGTGTCTCCCGCCCCGCCCGCCCCCGGGGCCACGCCGGGCGGGCCCGCTCATGGCGGCGGCCGAAGTGAGGGACAATCTTTCCGTGCAGTTCACGATTCTGGGACCGATGGAAGCGCGGACCGCCGCAGGCGAGCCGCTCGAGCTCGGCGGCGCACGGCTGCAGTTGCTGCTGGGACTGCTGCTGGAGGACGTGGGCAAGGTGGTCTCCACCCAGCGGCTGATCGAGGAGGTCTACGGCGACGAGCCGCCCGCCAGCGCCGCCAACGCGCTGCAGTCCCAGATCTCCCGGCTGCGCCGCCGGCTCGGCGTCACCATCGAGTCGCTGCCGCACGGCTACCGCCTCGACGTCGACCCCGACGCCATCGACGCCCACCGCTTCGAACGCCTGGCCCGCCAGGGCCGCGAGCTGCTCGCCCACGGCGATCACCGGCGGGCCGCCGCCCTGCTGCGCGAGGCGCTCGCCCTGTGGCGCGGACAGGCCCGCACCCCGGCCGCCGTACGCCTGGAGGAACTGCGCCTGGCCGCCCTGGAGGACCGCATCGAGGCCGAACTGGCGCTGGGTGAATCCACTGCGCTGGTAGCGGAGTTGCGGCAGCTGGTGGCGGCCCATCCGCTGCGCGAGCAGCTGTGCGCTCTGCTGATGCGGGCCCTGCACGCGTGCGGCCGGCGCGCCGAGGCGCTGAGCGTCTATGCCGAGCTGCGGGCCACCCTCGCCGAGGAACTGGGCACCGACCCCTCGGCCGAACTGTCCGGCCTGCACCAGGAGTTGCTGCGCTCCGACGGCCTGGCGGGCGGCATCACCCCGCGCGGCGTGCCCGCCCAGTTCACCAGCTTCGTCGGCCGCGATGAGGAACTGCACCGCATCCGTGAACTGGTCGCCAGCGCCCGCCTGGTCACCCTCATCGGACCCGGCGGCGTCGGCAAGACCCGCCTGGCGGTGGAGGCGGCGAGCCGGGAGCGCGCCGACGACGTCTGTTTCGTGGAACTCGCCCCGCTGGAGGACGGCCGCCAGATCCACGCCACCGTGCTGACCGCGCTGGGCCTGCGGCCCGGCGCCGACGGCGCGCGCGGCCCCGAGGAACGCCTGGTGACCGCCCTGGCCGAACGCCGGCTGCTGCTGGTGCTGGACAACTGCGAACACGTCGTCGAGGACACCGCACAGCTGGCCCGGCGGCTGCTGGGCGCCTGCCCGGGAGTGCGGATCTTGTGCACCGGCCGCGAGGCCCTGGGACTGACCGGCGAGGCACTGTGCCCGCTGCCCCCGCTGGAACGCCGCTCCGCCGTCCAGCTGTTCACCGACCGCGCGGTGGCCGTCTCCCCGGGCTTCGCCCTCGACGCGGAGCGGGCCGCGCTGGTGGAGTGGATGTGCACCGCACTGGACGGGATGCCCCTGGCGCTGGAACTCGCCGCGGCACGGCTGCGCACATTGAGCGTGCAGGACATCGCCGCCCGCCTCGACGACCGCTTCAAACTCCTCTCCCGCGGCGATCGCACGGCCGACCCCCGCCACCGCACCCTGCGCTCCGTGGTGGAGTGGAGCTGGGACCTGCTGGACGCCGACGAACGGGCGCTGGCCCGCCGGCTGACCGTGTTCGCCGGCGGCGCCACCCTGGCCGCCGCCGAAGCGGTGTGCGCCCTGCCCGACACCGAACAGCTGCTGGACTCCCTGGTGGGCAAGTCACTCGCCGAGACCCGCGAGGGCCGGGTGACCATGTTCGAGACGGTCCGCGCGTTCTGCGCCGAACAGCTGGTGCACGCCGGCGAACAGGAGACGTTCAGGCGGGCGCACGCCGGACACTTCCTGCAACTGGCCGAGCGCGCCGAACCCTGGCTGCGCCGCAGCGAACAGGTGCAGTGGCTGGCCGTGCTCGGCGCCGAACAGGGCAACCTCGAAGCAGCCCTGCGCTGGTCACTGACCGCCGACCAGAACATTGCACTGCGCCTGATGGCCGAACTGACCTGGTACTGGTGGCTGCGCGGACTGACCGTCGAACACGCCACCCCCGCCGCCGCCCTGCTCACCGCCCTGGGCGACAGCCCGCCGCCGGGACTGGACGAGGAGTACGCGCTGTGCGCGCTCAACGCCCACACCCAATGGGCCCTCAAACCCTCCGGCAGCCCCGCTGCGCAGCCCCAGCAGCAGTGGCTCGACCGGGCCGACGCGGTGCTGCTGGGCATCGACCGGCCACTGCGCCGGCCGATCCTGACCGTGCTGCGGGCCCTGATCGCCGGCCCCGGGCGGGCCGCCGACGAGGACACCCGGCGCCGGCAGATCGGCGCCGACCCCTGGTCGCGGGCGGTGGGGCTGATGGGCGACGGATTCCAGCCGTGGTTCGGCGGACAGCCGGAGAAGGCGGAGGCACAGTTCGCCAGCGCGCTGGCCCACTTCCGCCAGACCGGCGATCGCTGGGGGATGGCCAACTGCTTCGACCCGCTGGCCATGTTCGCCGACTGGCGCGGCGATCACGAACAGGCGCTGGCCCACCTGGACGAGGCGATGGTCCTGGTCGGCCAGCTGGATGCACCCGAGGAGATGGCCGGCCTGCTGTGCCACCGCGCCGACGCGCTGCTGCACTGCGGGGACTTCGAGCGCGCCGGCGCGGACTACGGGCGGGCCGCCGAACTGGCCCGCCGGGTCGGCAGCTCGGACAAGGTGGCCCTGGCCCAGCTGGGCCTGGGCGACGTGCAGCGGCTGCGCGGCGACATGGCCGGCGCCCGCCAGTGGTACGAACGAGGACTCGCCTCCTGCAAGGACCACTGGTTCGGCGGGGCGCTGATCCAGCGCCTGCACACCGCCCTGGCCCGCGCCGCCGAGGCCGACGGGCGCGCCGCCGAGGCCCGCTCCTTCCACCAGCAGGCCCTGCACACCGCCCTGGACATGCGCACCCCCGCCGACCTGGCACAGGCCGCCGAAGGCCTGGCGGGCCTCGCGGTCCTGGAAGGCGAGGGGGAACACGCGGCGCTGCTCCTGGGCGCCGCGGTGTCCCTGCGCGGCATGGCCGTCGCCGGCGACCCCGACGTCGCCCGCACCGCGGCAGCCGCCCGCGCCCACACCGGCGAGGCGGCCTACACCCACGCCCACACCCGGGGCCGCGCCCTGACCCTGCCGCAGGCCCTGACCCTGCTGCACGGCCACCGCACCCCGGCCGGCACCTGAACCCACCACCCACCGGCGGCCCGGCACCGGCATCCCCGCGATGCCCGCGGTGCCGGGGTGCCCGGGGGTGCCCGGGGTGGCGGGCGGTGCGCGCCGCCGGGTGCCACCGCCGCCGCCCCGGGCGCTGACCGGCCGGCGCCGCCGGCACCGGCCGCCCCGGCCGGCGGGGCAGGAAAGGAGCTGCTCACGGCGGTGCGGCGGCCGGTTTCGGGGACGCTGACGGCGCCCGGTCAGGGGCGGTCAGCGCGCGGTGCCCGCGCGGTCAGCGGCGGGCGCCAACCTCTTGTGCAGAAGGCGACAACGGCGCCGAGCACGCGTCACTGACCAAGAGGAGCCCCCCATGAACGAGCAGACCCGCACCCCCGCCGGCCGCCGCGTCCTGATCTCCGGCGCGAGCATCGCGGGCCCCGCCCTGGCGCTGTCCCTCAGCCGCCACGGCTACCAGGTCACCGTCGTCGAAAAGGCCCCCGCCCTGCGCGGCGGCGGCTTCGCGGTGGACTTCCGCGGCGCGGTGCACCGCACGGTGCTGGAGGACCTCGGCGTGTGGGAGGAGGTCAACCGCCACCAGACCCACATGGGCGAGCAGACGTTCGTCGACGAGAACGGCACCGAACAGATGCGGCTGGACGCGTCGTTCATGAGCGGCGACGTGGAGATCTTCCGCGGTGACCTCTCCCGCATCCTGTACGAACGCTCCAGGAACAACGTGGAGTACGTCTTCGGCGACTCCATCACCTCCCTCACCGAGACCGCCGAGGAGATCCACGCCACCTTCGAGCGATCCGCCCCCCGCACCTTCGACCTGGTGGTCGGCGCCGACGGCCTGCACTCCAACGTCCGCCGCCTGGCCTTCGGCGACGAGTCGCAGTTCCTGCACCACCTCGGCTACTACGTGGCCGGCTTCGACGTCCCCAACCACCTCGCCCTGGACCGCACCGCCCGCTGGTTCAACGCCCCCGGCCGCGGCATCTGCCTCAACAACTACGGCCGCGACCCGCACACCGCGGGCGTGCTGATGGTCTTCGCCGCCGAGCAGCCCCTCGTCTACGACCGCCACGACACCGCCCAGCACAAGCGGCTGCTCGCCGAGCGCTACGCCGGCCTGGGCTGGGAGGTGCCGCGCATCCTGCAGGCCCTGGAGCACACCGACGACGTCTACCTCGACGCCGTCGCCCAGATCCGCATGGACCGCTGCTCCACCGGCCGGGTGGTGCTGCTGGGCGATGCCGGCTACGGCGCCACCATGGGCGGCATGGGCACCGGACTCGCCGTCGTCGGCGCCCACGTCCTGGCCGGTGAACTGGCCACCCACGCCGACCACCGCACCGCGTTCGCCGCCTACGAGGCCCGTATCCGCAAGTTCGCCCAGGGCTGCCAGAAGACGGCCGGCGGCGCCGGACCGATGCTCGCCCCCGCCACCACCGGCCGCATCCGCCGCCGCAACCGCATCTACAAGGCGCTCAACTCCCCGCTCCTGGCCGGATACCTGACCCGGCTGACCGTGAAGTCGGCCACCGACATCGAGCTGCCGCACTACCCCCGCCCCACCCCCCTGGCCCCCGTGTCCGCCCGCTGACCCCACCCACCCACCCACCCACCCGCCGCCGCTGCTGCGGGCGGGCGGGCCGGTTCGCCCCGGGGGATGCCTCAGGCATCACCCGGGGCCCGCCCGTTTTCCGGCGGAACTCCAGAACAATTCAAGGCGCCCGCGACGGCCGTCCACCGCCCCGCCTTCTAGGGGGAGATAGGGGTGTGAGCGCCGCGGCGCCTCCCCTACCGTGGCTGTCGGGGTTTTCGGACCCTCCCTCTTTTTTCCTTTTCACGGACCGGTCCGCAAAACCGCGGCGGGCACGCAGCCGCCTCGGTGGGAGGCAGGCCACGCCGGGCCGAGATCGGAAATACCCCCGCTGAATTCAATGGCCGGGCAGGGGCGGATAGGGGTGGGGGAGAAGTGCGCCGCCGCTTTAGAGTCACAAGTCCCGGTCCGCTACCGGGCATTTTCCGATTCATGTTTTTCCGCGATATCGCAACAGGGTGTGGAGTATGCAGATGAGCGGGTACGGAAGCTTTGTCTCGGACCTTGAGCGTGCCCGACTCGAGTCGCTTCCCCCCGGGGAGCAACTCCGCCTCCTGCTCGACCTGGTGAGCTCCCGCGCCGCGGAGATCCTGCGGCAGCTGACGCCCGGGTCGGAGCAGGAGCAGCCGCGGCCGCTGGTGGCCGAGCGGCCCTTTCGCGAGCAGGGCCTGGACTCCCTCGCCCTGGTCGCCCTGCAGCAGCGGCTGAACAAGGCGACCGGGCTGTCCCTGCCGCCCACCGTCGGCTTCGACCACCCCACCCCGGCCGCACTCGCCGAGCACCTGCGCACCGAGGTGCTCGGGCTGTCCGCCGCCGTGCCCGCCGCCCAGCCCGCCGTACGGCGCCACGACGCGGACGAGCCGATCGCCGTCGTCGGCATCGGCTGCCGCTACCCCGGGGGAGTGCGCTCCGCCGAGCAGCTGTGGCAGCTGGTCGCCGAGAGCCGGCACGCCCTGGAGCCGTTCCCCACCGACCGCGGCTGGGACCTGGAAGCGCTCTACCACCCCGACCCCGAGACGCCCGGCACCACCTACGTCAAGCACGGCGGATTCCTGCCGGACGCCGGGCACTTCGACGCGGAGTTCTTCGGGATCTCCCCGCGCGAGGCCCTCGCCATGGACCCCCAGCAGCGCCTGGTCCTGGAGACGGTGTGGGAGGCACTGGAGCGCACCGGCACCGACCCCGACACCCTGCGCGGCACCCGTACGGCCGTCTTCATCGGCGCCGAGCCGCAGGAGTACGGCACCCGGCTGCACGAGGCACCCGACGGGCTCGACGGCTACCTGCTGACCGGCAACGCGCCCAGCGTCATCTCCGGCCGCGTCGCCTACACCCTGGACCTGGACGGCCCCACCCTCACCGTCGACACCGCCTGCTCCTCCTCGCTGGTCGCCCTGCACCTGGCCGTGCAGTCCCTGCGGGCCGGCGAGTCCACCCTCGCCCTGGCCGGCGGGGTCGCCGTCATCGGCAGCCCGGGTGTCTTCACCTCCTTCAGCCGGCAGCGCGGCCTGGCCCCCGACGGCCTGTGCAAGCCCTTCGCGGCCGCCGCCGACGGCACCGGATTCTCCGAGGGCGTCGGCGTGCTGGTCCTGGAACGCCTCAGCGACGCCCGCCGAAACGGCCACCCCGTCCTGGCCCTGGTGAAGGGCTCCGCCGTCAACCAGGACGGCGCCAGCAACGGCATCACCGCACCCAGCGGCCCCGCCCAGCAGCGGGTGGTGCGCGCCGCCCTCGCCGACGCCGGACTCGACGGCGCGGACGTCGACCTGGTCGAGGCCCACGGCACGGGCACCACGCTGGGCGACCCGATCGAGGCGCACGCCCTCATCGCCGCCTACGGCCCCGGCCGCCCCGACGGCCAGCCGCTGCGGCTGGGCTCGGTGAAGTCGAACATCGGCCACACCCAGGCCGCCGCCGGCGCCGCCGGCGTCATCAAGGTGATCATGGCGATGCGCGCCGGAGTGCTGCCGCGCACCCTGCACGTCGACGCCCCCTCACCCAACGTGGACTGGTCGGCCGGCACGGTGGAACTCCTCACCCAGGAGCTGCCCTGGCAGCCCGGCCCCACCCCCCGCCGCGCGGGCGTCTCCTCCTTCGGCGTCAGCGGCACCAACGCCCACGTCATCATCGAGGAAGCACCCCAGCAGCCCGCCCCCGACACCACCCCCGCACCCGCCGCCACACCCGTCGCCTCTGCGCCCGTCGCCTCGGCGTCCGCCGCACCTGTTCCGGTGCCCGTCGCGTTCTCCGCACGCGGCGACGGCGCGCTGCGCGCCCAGGCCGGCCGGCTGCTGGAACTGCTGGAGCAACAGCCCGACACCTCACCCGGCGCGCTCGGCCGCGCCCTGGCCACCACCCGGGCCGTGCACCGCCACCGGGCCGTGGCCGTTGCCGCGGACCGCGAGGAACTGCTGCGGGCGCTGCGCGCCGCCGCCGAGGGCACCGCCGACCGGGCGCTCACCCGGGGCACCGCCCACGGCGGACGGCTGGCCTTCCTGTTCACCGGCCAGGGCAGCCAGTTCGCCGAAATGGGCCGCGAACTCTACGCCGCCTACCCGGTGTTCGCGAAGGCCCTGGACGCCGCGATCGGCCGCCTCGACCTCCAGCTCGAACGCTCCCTGTGGGACGTGCTGTTCGCCCCGCACGGCTCGGCGGACGCCGCCCTGCTCGACCAGACGATGTACGCGCAAAGCGCCCTGTTCGCCCTCGAGGTCGCCCTCTTCAGGCTGCTGGAGTCCTGGGGCCTGCACCCCCACTACCTGGCCGGTCACTCCCTGGGCGAACTGAGCGCCGCGCACGCCGCCGGCGTCCTGGACCTGGACGACGCCGCCATCCTGGTGGCCGCCCGCGGCCGGCTGATGCAGGCGCTGCCCGCCGACGGCGCCATGGCCGCCCTGCAGGCCACCGAGGAGGAGGCCCGCGCCCACCTCGGCGACCGCGTCAGCATCGCCGCCGTCAACGGCCCCGACGCGGTGGTCGTCTCCGGCGAGACCAGCGAAGTGCTGCGCATCCAGGCGCACTTCGAGGCGATCGGCCGCAAGACCAAGCGGCTGCGGGTCAGCCACGCCTTCCACTCGCCGCTGATGGAACCGATGCTCGCCGAGTTCGCCCGCATCACCAGCGTCCTGGACTTCAAGCCCCCGACGATCCCGGTGGTCTCCAACGTCACCGGCCGCATCGCCACCGCCGCCGAACTGACCTCCCCCCACTACTGGGTCCGCCACGTGCGGGAAGCGGTCCGCTTCGCCGACGGCACCCGCGCCCTGCGCGACGCCGGCGTCACCACCTTCCTGGAGATCGGCCCGGACGCGGTGCTGTCCGCGATGGCCCGCGCCGCCCTCGCCGAGGACCCCAACGCCGGCGAGAACAGCGACGCCGGCGACGAGGGCGTGGTCTTCGCCGCCGCGCAACGCCGCGGCCGCGAGGGCCGCCGCGAACTGCTCACCGCCCTCGCCACCGTCCACACCCGCGGCGCCGGCGTCGACTTCGCCGCCCTGCACCCCGCCGACCTGCCCCCCCTCGACCTGCCCACCTACCCCTTCCAGGGCCGCCGCTACTGGCTGCAGGCCCCCGCCGGCGCAGGCGACGCGGCAGCACACGGCCAGATCGCCCTGACCCACCCGCTGCTCGGCGCGGCCGTCCCGCTGGCCGACCACAGCGGCGAGATCCTGCTCACCGGCCGGCTGTCCCCGCACACCCAGCCGTGGCTGGCCGACCACCGCATCTCCGGCGTGCTGCTGCTGCCCGGCACCGCCTTCGTGGAACTCGCCGTCCAGGCCGGCAACCAGGCCGGCTGCGCCCACCTCGACGAACTGAACCTGCTCACCCCGCTGGCCCTGCCCCAGGGCGGCGCGGTCATCCTGCAGGCCGTGCTGCGCGCCCCCGACGCCGAGGGCCGCCGCGACCTCACCTTCCACTCCCGCCCCGAGTCCGCCCCCGACGACGCCCCCTGGACCCAGCACGCCACCGCCGTCCTCAGCCCCGACCCGGCCCCCGCCCCCGCCCCCCTGCCCGGCCAGGGCCAGTGGCCGCCGCCCGGCGCCCGGCCCGTCGACCTGAGCGGCCTGTACGAGCGGATGGCCGACCAGGGCTACGGCTACGGCCCCACCTTCCAGGGCCTGCGCGCGGTGTGGCGGGCCGACGGCGAGGCCTACGCCGAAGTGGCCCTGCCCGCCGACCACACCGCCGACGCCGCCGCGTTCGCCCTGCACCCGGCGCTGCTCGACGCCGTCCTGCAATCCACCGACCTGGCCACCGACCAGCCGCCCTCCACCCAGACCCGGCTGCCGTTCGCCTGGAACGGGGTGACGCTGTACTCCACCGGCGCCACCACCCTGCGCGTACGCATCGTGCCCCAGGGCCCCGACGCCGCCGCCCTGAGCCTGTACGACACCACCGGCGCCCCCGTCGCCCAGGTCGACGGCTTCCTGGTACGCCCGGTGGCCCCGGACACGCTGCGCGCCGCCCGCCCGCTGCCCCTGCGCCTGGACTGGCACCCCGTCCAAACCCCCCACCCCACCACCGCCCCCGCCCAGCCTCCGGCTGTTCACACCGTCACCGCACCGGCCGGCACCGACGTGCCCGCCGCAGTGCGCGCCACCACCGCCGCCGCCCTGGCCCGCATCACCGCACACCTGGCCGACCCGGACAGCGACTCCACCCTCCTGGTCCTCACCCACGGCGCGATCGCCGCCGCCCCCGGCGACACCGGCGACCCGGTGCAGGCCCCGGTGTGGGGCCTGGTGCGCGCCGCGCAGGCCGAGCACCCCGGCCGCTTCGTCCTCCTCGACCTCGACACCGACACGGCCGCGCCGGCCGACCTCGCCCTCACCGCCGCCGGCGGCGAAGGCGAACTCGCCCTGCGCGCGGGCCGCTTCCTCGCCCCCCGCCTGGTCGCCGGCGAACCGGCCGAACCGGCCGAACTGCCCTGGGACCCCACCGGTTCGGTGCTGGTCACCGGCGGCACCGGCGGCCTGGGCGCCCTGGTGGCCCGCCACCTGGTGAGCGAACACGGCGTACGCCACCTCATCCTGACCAGCCGCCGCGGACCCGACGCGCCAGGCGCCGCGCAGCTGCACGAGGAACTGACCGCACTGGGCGCCGAAGTCACCCTGGCCGCCTGTGATGTGGCCGACCGTCAGGCACTGGCCGCACTGATCGCCGCCGTCCCGGACCGGCACCCGCTGACCGGCGTCATCCACACCGCCGGCGTCACCGACGACGGACTGCTCACCTCCCTCACCCCCCAGCGGTTCGACACCGTCCTGGCCCCCAAGGCCGACGCCGCCTGGCACCTGCACGAACTCACCGCCGACCTGGACCTGAAAGCCTTCGTGCTCTTCTCCTCCACCGCCGGCTACCTCGACGGCGCCGGACAGGCCAACTACGCCGCCGCCAACGTCTTCCTCGACGCCCTCGCCCACCACCGCCGCACCCAGGGCCTTGCCGCCACCTCGCTGGCCTGGGGCCTGTGGACCGGCGACCGGGGCATGGGCGCCCACCTCGACGCCGCCGCCCTGCAGCGCATCGCCCGCCTGGGCCTGGAACCCCTCGGCCCCGACGAGAACCTCGCCCTGCTCGACGCCGCCCTCACCGTGGACCGGGCCGTGCAGATACCCATCCGCGTCGACCGGCACGCCCTGCAAACCCGCACCGACGGCATCCCACCGCTGCTCACCGCCCTGGCCCCCACCCCGCTGCGCCGCACCGCCGCAGCCGGCCGGCCCACCGAGGCCCTCACCGAGGGCCTCGCCCACAGCCTCGCCGCCCTGCCCGACGCCGAACGCACCCAGGCCCTGCTCGACCTGGTCCGCACCCAGATCGCCGCCGTCCTCGGCCACGACGGCGCCGCCGCCGTCGAGCCCGGCCGGGCCTTCAGCGAAACCGGCTTCGACTCCCTGGCCGCCGTGGAACTGCGCAACCAGCTCAAGGCCGCCACCGGACTGCGCCTGCCCGCCACCCTGATCTTCGACTACCCCAACCCCAAAGCACTCGCCGCCTACCTCGCCTCCCGCCTCACCGGCGACACCACCACCCCGGCCCGCACCCCGGCCACCGCCCCCACACCCGCCCTCGACGACGAACCCATCGCGATCGTCGCCATGAGCTGCCGCTACCCGCACGGCGTCCAAAGCCCCGAAGACCTGTGGCAACTGGTCGCCGAGGGCCGCGACGCCGTCACCGCCTGGCCCACCGACCGCGGCTGGGACCAGAGCCTGTACGACCCCGAGCCCGGCATCTCAGGAAAAAGCTCCAGCAACGAGGGCGGATTCCTGCACACCGCCGCCGACTTCGACCCCGAACTGTTCGGCGTCAGCCCGCGCGAAGCCCTCGGCATGGACCCCCAGCAGCGACTGCTGCTCGAAATCACCTGGGAAGCCTTCGAACGCGCCGGCATCAACCCGCGCTCCGTACGCGGCAGCGACACCGGCGTCTTCGCCGGCGTGATGTACCACGACTGGGCCACCCGCCTGCACGAGGTGCCCGAGGAAGTCGCCGGCTACATCGGCAACGGCAGCCTGGCCAGTGTCGTCTCCGGCCGCCTGTCCTACGTGTTCGGCCTGGAAGGCCCCGCCGTCACCGTCGACACCGCCTGCTCCTCCTCACTGGTCGCCCTGCACTGGGCCATCCAGGCACTGCGCCGCTCCGAGTGCTCCCTCGCCCTGGCGGGCGGCGTCACCGTGATGGCGACACCGGACACCTTCCTCGACATGAGCCGCCAGCGCGGCCTGGCCTCCGACGGCCGCTGCAAGTCCTTCGCCGCCGCCGCCGACGGCACCGGCTGGGGCGAAGGCGCCGGCATGCTGCTGCTGGAACGCCTCTCCGACGCCCGCGCCCACGGCCACCCCGTCCTCGCCGTCATCAAGGGCACCGCCGTCAACCAGGACGGCGCCAGCAACGGCCTCACCGCCCCCAACGGCCCCTCCCAGGAACGGGTCATCACCCAGGCCCTGGCCGCCGCCGGACTGAACGCCGCCGACGTCGACGCCGTCGAGGCCCACGGCACCGGCACCACCCTCGGCGACCCCATCGAAGCCCAGGCCCTGCTCAACACCTACGGCCAACACCGCCCCGACAACGGCACCCCGCTGCGACTGGGCTCCATCAAGTCCAACCTCGGCCACACCCAGGCCGCCGCAGGCGTCGCCGGCATCATCAAGATGGTCGAGGCCATCCACCACGGCGTCCTGCCCAAGACCCTGCACGTCGACGCACCCACCGCCAAGGTCGACTGGACCGACGGCGCGGTACAACTGCTCACCGAGGCCCAGCCCTGGCCCGCCACCCCGGACCGCCCGCGCCGCGCCGGCATCTCCTCCTTCGGCATCAGCGGCACCAACGCCCACGTCATCATCGAAGAACCCGCCGAAGAGCCAGCCCCCCAACCCGCCCCCCTCACCGCGCCCGTCCTCGCCTGGCCGGTATCCGGCAAGACCCCCCAGGCCGTCCGCGCCCAGGCCCAGCGGCTGCGCTCCCACCTCGACACCCTGCCCGACCACGACCTCGCCGCCGCAGGCCTCGCCCTGGCGACCACCCGCGCCGGCCTCGACCACACCGCCACCGCCACCGCCACCGACCGCACCGACCTCGCCCAGGCCCTCGAATCCATCACCACCGGCCACTCCATCACCGAGGCCACCACCGGAAAACTCGCCTTCCTGTTCACCGGACAGGGCGCGCAGCGCATCGGGATGGGCCGTGAACTGCACGCCGCGTTCCCGGTGTTCGCCGACGCCTTCGACGCCGTACTGGCCGAGCTGGAACCGCTGCCGCTGCGCGAGGTGATGTGGGGGGAGGACGCCGAACGGCTGAGCCGTACGGAGTTCACCCAGCCCGCGTTGTTCGCGCTGGAGGTGGCGCTGTACCGGCTCCTCGAATCGTGGGGCGTCAAGCCCGACTACCTGGCCGGGCACTCGATCGGTGAGTTCGCGGCCGCGCACGTCTCCGGGGTGCTGTCCCTGGCGGATGCGGCGAAACTCGTGACCGCGCGGGGCCGGTTGATGCAGGCGCTGCCGGAGGGCGGTGCGATGGTCGCCCTGCAGGCCACCGAGGACGAGGTACGCCCGCTGCTGGCCGACGGTATCGGTATCGCCGCCGTCAACGGACCCACCGCAGTGGTCGTCTCCGGTGTGGAGGCGGAAGCTTTGCGGATCAAGGCGCACTTCGAGGCGGAGGGCCGTAAGACCACTCGTCTGAAGGTGTCCCACGCCTTCCACTCCCCGTTGATGGAGCCGATGCTCGCCGACTTCCGTGCCGTCGCACAGCAGTTGACGTACGCCACTCCCTCCATCCCGATCGTGTCCACCCTCACCGGCGCCCTCGTCGGCGAGGAGTTGGGTGATCCGGAGTACTGGGTCCGTCATGTGCGTGAGGCGGTGCGTTTCGCGGACGCCGTAAGGGCGTTGGAGTCGGCGGGTGTGGGTACGTTCGTCGAGCTGGGTCCGGATGCGGTGCTCACGGCGATGGGCCGGCAGTCCGCCGAGGACGCGGCCTTCGTGCCCACCCTGCGCCGCGACCGCGACGAAACCCGCGAGACAGTGTCCGCGCTGGGCCGGCTGCACGCGCTCGGCATCCAGGTCGACTGGGCCGCCTACTACGGCGCCCCCGAACACATACCGCCCTACACCGACCTGCCGACCTACGCCTTCCAGCGTGAGCGCTACTGGCTGGACGCCACCGCTCCCGGCGCGGGCGACGTCGGCTCCGCGGGCCTGACAGCGCTCGACCACCCCGTGCTCAGCGCCCTGGTCAGCTCGCCCGAGCCCGAGGGCGGGGTGACGCTGACCGGCCGGCTTGTGGCGGCCGGTTCGTGGGTGGCGGATCACGTGGTGCTGGGCAGTGTGCTGCTGCCGGGCACGGCGTTCGTGGAGCTGGCGGTACGGGCCGGCGACGAGGCCGGCTGCCGCCGGCTGGAGGAACTGACGCTGGAAGCGCCCCTGGTGGTCCCCGAACACGGCGGCGTCCAGGTCCAGGTCGTCGTCGGCGAACCCGATGCCTCCGGGGTGCGCGGCGTGAGCGTGCACTCGCGGCCGGAGGGCTCGGCTGACGCCTGGGTGCGCCACGCGTCGGGTTCGGTGGCGCCGGGGGAGGGCACGGCCGGGTTCGATCTGGTGCAGTGGCCGCCGGCCGATGCTCAGCCGCTGGTGGTGGAGGGCGCGTACGAGGCACTGGCGGGCCGCGGGTATGGCTACGGTCCGGCATTCCAGGGGCTGAAGGCGGCCTGGCGGCGAGGAGAGGACGTGTTCGCCGAGGTGGCGCTGCCCGCCCAGGCACACGCGGACGCCGCCCGCTTCGGCCTGCACCCCGCCCTGCTGGACGCCGCCATGCACGCCGACCTGCTCGGCGAGGACGGCGCCGCCGAGGGCGACACCCTGCTGCCGTTCTCCTGGAACGGGATCACCCTGCACGCGGCCGGCGCCACCGAACTGCGCGTCCACATCCGCCGGGTGCGAGGCGACGAGCTGTCCGCCATGTGGGTGGCCGACGCCACCGGCCAGCCGGTCGCCACCGTCGAGGAACTCGTCTCGCGTCCCGTGGCCTCCGAACAGCTCGCCGCGGCAGGCAACCGGCACACCGAGTCCCTCTTCCGGGTCGGCTGGCAGGAACTGCCCCTGCCCGAGACCGTCACCGAAACGGTCGTAGCACTGCCCGGACTGCCCCAACTGGGCGACGACATCGCCCAGTTCACCGACCTGGCCCAACTCGCCGACTGGATCGCAACGCACGGACAGGCACCCGGCACAGTGCTGGCCCCGCTGGCGCCCACCGAGGGCGACGACGTCCTGGCGGCCACCCGGGCCCACTGCGCCGACGTCCTCGACCTGGTCCAGACATGGTCGGCCGACGAACGCTTCGCCGCATCCCGGCTGGTCTTCGTCACCCGCTACGCAGTCGCCGCCCGGCTCTCCGACACCCTCGACGCGGCCCAGGCCCCGGTGTGGGGCCTGGTGCGGGCGGCGGAGGCCGAGAACCCGGGCCGGTTCGCGCTGCTGGACACCGACGCACACGAGGAGTCCCTCGCCGTCCTGGCCGCCGCCGCAAGCAGCGGCGAAGGCGAACTCGCCGTGCACGGCGGCCACTTCGCCGTCCCCCGGCTGCTGGCGGCCAAGCCCTCCCAGGGCACCGAACCGCCCTGGGACCCCACCGGTTCGGTGCTGGTCACCGGCGGCACCGGCGGCCTGGGCGCCCTGCTGGCCCGCCACCTGGTGACCGAGCACGGCGTACGCCACCTGATCCTGACAAGCCGGCGGGGAGCGGACGCGCCCGGCGCCGGGCAGCTGCGCGAGGAGCTGACCGCACTCGGCGCCGAAGTCACCCTGGCCGCCTGTGATGTGGCCGACCGTCAGGCGCTGGCCGCACTGATCGCCGCCGTCCCGGACCGGCACCCGCTGACCGGCGTCATCCACACCGCCGGCGTCACCGACAGCGCCCTGGTCGGCGAGCTCACCCCCGAGCGGTTCGACACCGTGATGGCCCCCAAGGCCGACGCGGCCTGGCACCTGCACGAACTCACCGCCGACCTGGACCTGAAAGCCTTCGTGCTGTTCTCCTCGGCGGGCGGCCTCGTCCTGGCCGCCGGACAGGCCAACTACGCCGCCGCCAACGTCTTCCTCGACGCCCTCGCCCACCAGCGCCGCAGCCAGGGCCTCGCGGCCACCGCCCTCGCCTTCGGCATGTGGAACGTGGACACCGGCATGGGCACGGTCACCGACGCCGACCTGGACCGGATGCGCCGCCTGGGCCTGCCCGCCCTGGACGCGGCCGACGCCCTGGCCCTGTTCGACGCGGCCCTGGCCACCGGCGCCCACCACATCATCCCGCTACGGGTCGACGGCGCAGCGCTGGGCGCCCGCAGCGAACAACCGCCCGCGCTGCTGCGCGGCCTGGTCCGCGGCACCGGCCGCCGTACCGCCCGCACCGCCCAGGACGGCGGCGCGGACGGCTTCGCCCAGCGGCTGGCCGCACTCGGCGACACCGAACGCGACCGCACCGTCCTCGAACTGGTCCGCGCCCAGGTCGCCGCCGTCCTCGGCCACCGCAGCGGGGAGTCGGTCAGCCCGGAGAAGGCCTTCCGCGAGCTGGGCTTCGACTCCCTCGCCGCCGTCGAACTGCGCAACGCCCTGAACGCGGCCACCGGCCTGAAACTGCCCGCCACCCTGGTCTTCGACCACCCCAACTGCCGCGCCGTCGCCACCCTGATCAAGGAAAAGACCGGCGCCGGCGTATCCTCCACCCGCCCCGCCGCCCGCCCCACACGCACCACCGCGACCGGCACCAACGACCCGGTCGCGATCGTCGCCATCAGCTGCCGCTTCCCCGGCGGGGTGCGCTCCGCCGACGACCTGTGGCAGCTGCTGCTCGACGAGCGCACCGCCACCACCCCCTTCCCCACCGACCGCGGCTGGGATGCGCAGGCCATCTTCGACCCCGAGCCGGGCACCCCCGGCCGCACCTACACCATCGAGGGCGGATTCCTGCACGACGCGGGGGAGTTCGACCCCGAGTTCTTCGACATCATGCCCCGCGAGGCGCTGGCGATGGACCCCCAGCAGCGGCTGCTGCTGGAGGCCGCCTGGGAGGCCCTGGAGCGCACCGGCACCGACCCCACCACGCTGCGCGGCACCCGCACCGGCGTGTACGTCGGCTCCATGTACCACGAGTACGCCACCCAGGCCGGGCAGGTCACCGACGACCTCGCCGCCTACCTCGGCAACGGCAGCGCCGGCAGCATCGCCTCGGGCCGCATCTCCTACACCCTGGGCCTGGAAGGGCCGGCCGTCACCGTCGACACCGCCTGCTCCTCCTCGCTGGTCGCCCTGCACATGGCCTGCCAGGCACTGCGGCAGGGCGAGGTCGATCTGGCGCTGGCCGGCGGTGTCACCGTGATGCCGACACCGGACATCTTCGTCGACTTCAGCCAGCAGCGCGGGCTCGCCCCCGACGCCCGCTGCAAGTCCTTCGCCGCCGCCGCCGACGGCACCGGCTGGTCCGAGGGCATCGGCCTGCTCGCCGTGGAGCGGCTGTCCGACGCCCGCGCCCACGGCCACCCCGTCCTCGCGGTGATCCGCGGCTCGGCGATCAACCAGGACGGCGCCAGCAACGGCCTGACCGCCCCCAACGGCCCCTCCCAGGAGCGGGTCATCGACCAGGCCCTGAAGGCGGCCGGGCTAGGCACCGGCGACGTCGACCTGATCGAGGGCCACGGCACCGGCACCCGGCTCGGCGACCCCATCGAGGCGCAGGCCCTGCTCGCCACCTACGGCCAAGACCGCCCCGAGGACCGGCCGGTCTACCTCGGCTCCATCAAGTCCAACATCGGACACGCCCAGGCCGCCGCCGGCGTCAGCGGCGTCATCAAGGCGGTCATGGCCCTGCGCCACGCCTACCTGCCCAAGACCCTGCACGTCGACGCGCCGTCGCCGAACGTGGACTGGACGGCCGGCTCGATACGGCTGCTGACCGAGGCCATGCCATGGCCGAAGTCCACCGGCCCGCGCCGGGCCGCCGTCTCCTCCTTCGGCCTGAGCGGCACCAACGCCCACGTCATCCTCGAACAGGCCCCCAACCCTGCCCCGGTCCCCGACGCCCCCAAGCCCGCCCCCGACGCGCCGGCCCCGGCCGTCCTGCCGCTCGTGCTCTGCGCCAAGAACGCCAAGAGCCTGCCCGCCCAGGCCGACCACCTCCACGCCCACCTGACGGCGAATGCGGAGCTGAGCCTGCTCGACGTGGCCGCCTCCCTGGCGACCTCCCGCGCGGCCCTGGACCACCGCGTCGCCTTCACCGCCGCCGACCGCGACGAGGCCCTGGCCGCGCTGGCCGCCCTGGCCGAGAGCCGCCCCGTCCCCGGCGCGGTCACCGCCCGCGACCGCTCCGACGGCCTGACCGCCTTCCTGTTCACCGGGCAGGGGGCGCAGCGCATCGGGATGGGACGTGAACTGCACGCCGCCCACCCGGTGTTCGCCGACGCCTTCGATGCGGTACTGGCTGAGATCGATGCGCCGCTGCGCGAGGTGATCTGGGGTGAGGACGCCGAACGGTTGAGCCGTACGGAGTTCACCCAGCCGGCGTTGTTTGCGCTGGAGGTGGCGCTGTACCGGCTCCTCGAGTCGTGGGGGATCAGGCCGGACTATCTGGCCGGGCACTCGATCGGTGAGTTCGCTGCCGCGCATGTGTCCGGGGTGCTGTCCCTGGCGGATGCGGCGAAACTTGTCGTGGCGCGGGGCCGGTTGATGCAGGCGCTGCCGGAGGGCGGCGCGATGGTCGCCCTGCAGGCCACCGAGGACGAGGTACGCCCGCTGCTGGCCGACGGCGTGGGCATCGCCGCCGTCAACGGGCCCACCGCGGTGGTCGTCTCCGGGGTCGAGGCGGAAGCTTTGCGGATCAAGGCGCACTTCGAGGCGGAGGGCCGTAAGACCACCCGTCTGAAGGTCTCCCACGCCTTCCACTCCCCGCTGATGGAGCCGATGCTCGCCGACTTCCGCGCCGTCGCACAGGAATTGACGTACAACGAGCCTTCCATCCCGATCGTGTCCACCCTCACCGGCGCCCTCGTCGGTGAGGAGCTGGGGGATCCTGAGTACTGGGTCCGCCACGTCCTTGAGGCGGTCCGTTTCGCCGACGCGATCGGGACGTTGGAAGCTGCGGGTGTCGGTACGTTCGTCGAGCTGGGGCCGGATGCGGTGCTCACGGCGATGGGCCGGCAGTCCGCCGAGGACGCGGCCTTCGTGGCCACCCTGCGCCGCGGACGGCCCGAGACGCGGGAAGCGGCCGCCGCGCTGGCGCACCTGCACGCGCTGGGTGCCCGCCCGGACTGGGCCGCCGTGTACCCGGGAGCCCGGCGGGTGGAACTGCCGCCCTACGCCTTCGAGAAGCGGCACTTCTGGCTCACCCCGCAGGAGCAGCCCGAGGCCGTGGGCGCCACCGACGCCGCCGGGCTCGGACTCGTCGACGCCGGACACCCCCTGCTCGGTGCGGTCCTGTCGCTGCCTGATGGCGGGGCGGTGCTGACCGGCCGGTTGGTGGCGGCCGGTTCGTGGGTGGCGGATCACGTGGTGCTGGGCAGTGTGCTGCTGCCGGGCACGGCGTTCGTGGAGCTGGCGGTGCGGGCCGGTGACGAGGTCGGCTGCGGCCGGCTGGAGGAACTGACCATGGAGGCACCGCTGGTGGTGGCGCAGGGCGGCGCGGTCGCCCTGCAGGTCGTCGTCGGCGGCCCGGATGCCTCCGGGGTGCGCGGCGTGAGTGTGCACTCGCGGCCGGAGGGCTCGGCTGACGCCTGGGTGCGCCATGCGTCGGGTTCGGTGGCGCCGGGGGAGGGCGCGGCCGGTTTCGATCTGGTGCAGTGGCCGCCGGCCGGTGCTCAGCCGCTGGTGGTGGAGGGCGCGTATGAGGCGCTGGCGGGCCGCGGGTATGGCTACGGTCCGGCGTTCCAGGGGCTGAAGGCGGCCTGGCGGCGGGGCGAGGATGTGTTCGCCGAGGTGGCGCTGCCCGCCCAGGCGCACGCGGAGGCGGCCCGCTTCGGTCTGCACCCCGCCCTGTTCGACGCGGCCAGCCATGTGGATCTGCTGGACGACGCCGACAGCACGGTGTTGCCGTTCGTCTGGAGCGGGATCACCCTGCACGCGGCCGGCGCCACCGAACTGCGCGTCCACCTGCGGCGGATCGGCGACGACGTCACCCGGCTGCAGCTGGCCGATGCCACCGGGCAGCCGGTGGCATCCGTCGACAAGCTCATCGCCCGTCCCGCCGCGGCCCGGCAGCTGACCGCCGATCCGGCGGCGGCCGCAAGCGAGGCGGTGTTCCGCTTCACCTGGCCGCAGGGCCCGGCCCTGACCCCCGACGGCGCCACCCTGCCGCTGCTGGAGACGGTGCGCGAAGCCGCCGCCGGGCAGAGCGTCCCGCCCCACGTCCTGCTTGCGGTGCCCTCCCACACCGGCGAGGACACCGGCGACCTGGGCGCAGTGGCCCGCACGCGCACCCTTCAGGTGCTGGCCGCCGCGCAGAGCTGGCTCACCGACCCGCGGTTCACTGCGTCCACGCTGGTGGTGTGCACCCGGGGCGCGGTGGCGGTCGCCGACGGCGAGGACCCCGACGTCACGCAGGCCCCGGTGTGGGGCCTGATCAGGGCCGCGCAGACGGAGAACCCGGGCCGCTTCGTGCTGCTGGACACCGACGGCAGCGACGCCTCGGCGCAGGCCGTCGCCGCGGCGGCCGCCTGCGGCGAGAGCGAGCTGGCGCTGCGCGAGGGCCGCACCCATGTGCTGCGGCTGGCCCCCGCGGCCGCGAAGGGCCTCGCCGAACTGCCCTGGGACAGCATGGGTTCGGTGCTGGTCACCGGCGCCACCGGCGGCCTGGGCGCCCTGGTGGCCCGCCACCTGGTGACCGAACACGGCGTACGCCACCTGATCCTGACCAGCAGGCGGGGAGCGGACGCGCCCGGCGCCGGGCAGCTGCGCGAGGAGCTGACCGCACTCGGGGCCGAAGTCACTTTGGCCGCCTGCGATGTGGCCGACCGTCAGGCGCTGGCCGCACTGATCGCCGCCGTGCCGGACCGGCACCCGCTGACCGGTGTGGTGCACGCCGCGGGCGTCGTCGACGACGGACTGCTCACCTCGCTGGCCGCCGACCGGGTGGATGCCGTACTGCGGCCCAAGACCGACGCGGCCTGGCACCTGCACGACCTGACCCGCGACCTCGGTCTGAAGGCGTTCGTGCTGTTCTCCTCCACCACCGGCTTCTTCGACAACGGCGGCCAGGCCCCCTACGCGGCCGGCAACGTCTTTTTGACCGCGCTCGCCCAGCACCGCCGCGCCCAGGGCCTGGCGGCCACCGCGCTGGTGTGGCACCTGTGGGCCGGCGACGGAATGGCCGCCGCGCTCAGCGACGCCGTCGTCGAACGCCAGCGCCGCCTGGGCATCCCGGCGATGGACCCGCACGACGGACTCGCCCTCCTGGACGAGGCGCTCACCGCCGGCGAGGCACTGCTCGCGCCGCTGCGGCTGGACCGTGACGCACTGCGGGTGCTGGCCCAGCCGCCGGCCCTGCTGGCCCACCTGAGCAGTCCTCCCGCGGCGGCACCGCGCAGCCCGGCCCGCGCCGCCGCCCGCACCGTCTTGCCGTCCGCCGCCCGGCCACCGCAGTCGCTGGCCGAGCAGCTGGCCGGCCTGGAGGAGACGGAGCAGCTGCGCACCGTCCTGGATCTGGTGCGCAGCCACGTCGCGGTGGTGTGCCACGCCGAACCCGCCTCGATCGATGTGCGGCGCGGCTTCACCGAGCTGGGGCTGGACTCGCTGGCGGCGATCGAGCTGCGCAACGCCCTCGCGGAGACCTCCGGGATCCGGCTGCCGGCCACGCTGATGTTCGACTACCCCAACGCCGAGGCGCTGGCCCGCTTCCTGCTGGAGGAAATCGATGTGCCGGCCGTGGCGCCGGCGGCGGACGTGGAGGAAGGGCCGAAATCCCTGACGCAGGAACTGACCGGCCTGGAGGAGACGGAGCAGCTGCGGGCCGTCCTGGACCTCGTCCGCTTCCACGTCGCGGTGGTGCGCCACGCCGAACCCGCGTCGATCGACGTGCGGCGCGGCTTCACCGAGCTGGGGCTGGACTCGCTGGCGGCGATCGAGCTGCGCAACGCCCTGGCGCAGGCCTGCGGGATCCGGCTGCCGGCCACGCTGATGTTCGACTACCCCAACTCCGAGGCGCTGGCCCGCTTCCTGCTGGAGGAGCTGGCGCCGCCGACCGCCGAGCAGGTCGCCCCGCCGGTGCCGGTGGGCGTCAGCGGCGCGGGCGGCGATCGGCCGGGCGTCGGCGACCTCAAGGGCATGGCGGTGGAAGACCTGGTGCGGGCGGCTCTGGGAGCCGTCACGTCCCCTGGAAACGAAGGCTGAGGGCGGACAACGATGGAAGTCGACCAGATAGTCGAGGCGCTGCGCGCCTCCATGATCGACAATGAGCGGCTGCGCCGCCAGAACGAGGAGCTGGAGCGGGCCGCCGCCGAACCCCTCGCGGTCATCGGCATGGCCTGCCGGTTCGCCGGCGGCGTCGACACCCCCGACGACCTGTGGCAGATGCTCCTGGAGGGCCGCGACGGCGTCAGCGAGTTCCCCACCGACCGCGGCTGGGACGTGGAGGCGCTCTACGACCCCGACGGCGGCCCGGGGCGGACCATCACCCGCCGGGGTGCCTTCCTGCACGACGCGGCCGAGTTCGACGCCGACCTCTTCGGCATCTCACCGCGCGAGGCGGAGGAGATGGACCCCCAGCAGCGGCTGCTGCTGGAGAGCGCGTGGGAGACGCTGGAGAACGCCCGCATCGACCCGCTGTCCGTGCACGGCAGCAACACCGGCGTGTTCGCCGGGCTCATGTACCACGAGTACGAGGGCGCCAGCACCGGCGGCAGTCTGGTCAGCGGCCGGATCGCGTTCACCCTCGGCCTGGAGGGGCCAGCCGTCACCGTCGACACCGCCTGCTCCTCCTCGCTGGTCGCCGTCCACCTGGCGGCGCGCTCGCTGCGGCAGGGCGAGTGCTCGCTGGCTTTGGCGGGCGGCGTCACCGTGATGGTCGCGCCCGAGACGTTCCAGTACTTCACCAAGCAAAAGGGCCTGTCCAAGGACGGCCGGTGCCGGTCGTTCGCGGCGGCGGCCGACGGCACCGGCTGGGGCGAGGGCAGCGCGATGCTGCTTTTGGAACGGCTCTCGGACGCCCGCCGCAACGGGCGCCGCATCCACGCCGTCATCCGCTCCACCGCCCTCAACCAGGACGGCGCCTCCAGCGGCATCACCGCCCCCAACGGGCCCGCCCAGCAGCGGGTGATCAAGCAGGCGCTCGCCCAGGCCGGGCTGGGCTACCAGGACGTGGACGCGGTGGACGCGCACGGCACCGCCACCCGGCTGGGCGATCCGATCGAGGCGCAGGCGCTGCTGGCCACCTACGGCAAGGACCGCCCCGAGGACCGGCCGCTGTGGCTGGGCTCGGTCAAGTCCAACCTGGGGCACACCCAGGGCGCCGCCGGCGCCGCCTCACTGATCAAGATGATCCTCGCCCTGCGCGAGGGTGTGCTGCCGCGCACCCTGCACGTCGACGAGCCGACCCCGCACGTCGACTGGAGTGCCGGGCAGGTGCGGCTGCTGACGGCGCAGCAGCCCTGGCCGTCCACCGGCCGCCCGCGCCGGGCCGGGGTGTCCTCCTTCGGCATCAGCGGCACCAACGCACACGTGATCCTCGAACAGGCGCCGCCCCCGGCGGGCGCCGAGCCCGCACCGCCCGCCGCTGCGGCCTGACCCGTACGACGCGGACCCTCAGGAAGGACGTGGGCCAGATGGCCACCCAAACCAGCACCCCCACCCTCGAACACCGCGTCGACACCGACGCGTTCCGGCAGGTGCTCTCCCGCTTCTGCAGCGGCGTCACCATCATCACCGGCCTGAGCGAGGACGGCGGGCGCACCGTGCCGGCCGGCCTGACCTGCCAGTCCTTCTTCTCCCTCTCCCTCGACCCGGCCCTGGTGGCCTTCTCGGTCGCCAGGACCTCCAGCACCTGGCCGAAGATCGCGCCGTCCGGCGCGTTCTGCGTCAACGTGCTCAGCTCGGCACAGCAGATGCTGTGCCGGTCGTTCGCCGTGAGCGGGTCCGACAAGTTCGCCGGACAGGACTGGCTCCCTGCGCCGGCCACCGGATCGCCCGCCCTGCCCGGCTCTTTGGCCTGGATCGACTGCGCCGTCGACACGGTGCACCCCGGAGGCGACCACTGGCTCGTGGTCGGCCGGGTCCTGCAAGATCG